>JBKEAS010000058.1:0-5639 GCA_047972635.1 Anaerotignum sp. | reverse complement strand
CTTTTCGCCGTTTGCTTTTTCTAGTTCGTTAAGCGAGTTATGCTCACTGATACGACCAAGTATATCTGATCTCTCCTCGGTGGTTAAAGTGTAAAACCGTTTCATATCCGAGCTATTGTGTACAATTTCTTGTGCCAAAGTAGAACGAAGCGTTGAGATATCTTGAAAAAATTTCATGCATTCACCTCCCAAATTAAGTATGTGAAAAAAGATGAGATAACATACAGTAGTCATTGATTTTTATATAGAATTAAATGTATAATCGTGTTAATGAGACTAAATCACAGTAAAGGAGTGGGTGAGTATGGAGTTTTTTGAAAAAATTGGTGGCGTAGCCAAAAATTTATCAGATAAGGCTGGAAGTAGTTTGGAGATCAATCGTCTAACGGGAGAAATTTCCATTGCAAAAGGAAACATTCAGTGCTATCAGCGAGAGTTGGGAGAGCATTTTTGGGCAAAGTTTGCAGTCGGGGACAAATTAGATGATGAGGCAATGCATATTTGTGATAAGATTGTTGTGAGCCAAGATAATATACGACGCTTGGAATTGGAAATTGATAGAATTAAAAAAGAAAGAGATACACCTGCGGAGGAGAAAGTAACTGAAAATCTAGAACAGCCACAACAGACGGAATATCAACAACAACCACCAAGCATAGCAATGGAATCTCAAAGACAAACAGATGTTGAGACTAAGGCTGAGGACAAGACGGAAGTGGCGGATATTGTTGTAGAGGTGTCTATGTTTTGCTCTAACTGCGGTGGGAAAATACAAGAAGGACAGCATTTTTGTATTTTTTGTGGTGCTGAAGCAAAATAAGGATATTTTTAAGAAAATGTATGTAAATTTTATATTTCATGGAATTTATATGGGATATGCAATTGGCTCTGCGACCATTTCATTTTTGAGGACATTCGTATTTCAAGTGCTGATTATCTTTTTGGCTAGAGATAGAAGATGGAAGATATGAGAGGATTTATAGAAAGAGTAGTGAACAACTACTCTTTTTTTATTGCGTATTGATTTGAAGGAAAGAAAAAGGCGAGGTTATGCTTATGATAACAAGTGAATTGACAGAGTAAGGTGTTTTATTGTTTTAGAATGTAGAATGATGGAAGTATATGCGGATTTTTCTGAGAGATTAAATTTTCTTTTCCATCAGGGTTATGGTATAATAATGAATTAAAAAAAGCGATAAGTATTGAGGAGGAAAAATGTCTCATTGGAACTCAAGGGGGCTTAGAGGTAGCTCATTAGAAGAAACGATTAACTTTACAAATGAAAGGTATAGGCAAAGTGGGCTTTGTCTATTGCAAAAGGTACCTACGCCAATTACGCCGATAAAGATTGATCAGGAAAAAAGAGTTATTACGCTAGCATATTTTGAAAAACAAAGTACTGTAGACTATATTGGGCTTGCACAAGGTGTTCCCATTTGTTTTGATGCAAAGGAAACTTCGCATAAAAATTTGCCTTTGCAAAATATTCATAACCACCAGATTGAATTTATGGCGGATTTTCGTAAACAACGAGGATTGGCATTTCTTTTGGTGCACTTTACATCTTTGGACCAATACTATTTATTACCTTTTGAAACATTGGAAGAATTTTGGAAAAAAGCAGAAAATGGTGGTAGAAAGTCAATCCCACTAGAGGCTTTTTTAGAAAAATATAAGGTGGAAAAGACGAAAAACGGTTCCCTACACTATCTGGAAGCGGTGAGTCGATACTTGGCGGAAACGGAGAGAAGGATGAAAGAGGAGGGTGGCACGTGCTAACAAAATCTGTTGTGGAAAATACATTAACTGCCGCATTAGGCACAGGGGCAGATTTCGCAGAAATATATATGGAACAAACGAAGAAAAACACAATCAGCGTTGTCAATGGCAAAGTTGAGGCGGTACAAAGTGGTTTGGATTATGGCGTTGGGATACGTTTGTTTTTTCAAAATAAAGCGATTTATGGTTTTTCAAACGATGCTTCCGAAAAAAACCTAATTCGCATTGCAAGAGAAGCAGCCGCAGCCGCAAGAGGAGATCGGGTGTATTCGTTGCAAGGCTTTTCTAAAATGAATTTAACGTGTATCAATCCCATCCAGATTATGCCGGATGAGGTGGAAAAAAGAAAAAAAGCGGAAATGCTTTTTTTGGCAACAGAGGCTGCAAAAAATTATAGCCCTTTGATTAGTCAGACCAGAACAGGATATCTTGATGTTGTGAATGATGTTTTTATTGCAAACACAGAGGGGTTATGGGCTGAGGAAAGGCGTGTGCGTAGCCGATTTAATGTTGAGGCGATTGCTTCATCTGCAACAGAAAAGCAGAGTGGACATTTAGGCCCCGGTGCGTCTGTGGGGTTTGAATTATATAACCACATTGATGTGGAAGAAAAAGCGAAAGAAGCGGCACGTATCGCAGTTACCACATTACAGGCAACTCCTTGTCCGGCGGGGAGAATGCCCGTTGTGATTGACAATGGGTTTGGTGGGGTAATTTTTCATGAAGCGTGCGGACATGGTTTGGAGGCGACAGCAGTGGCTAGAAACGCTTCTGTTTTTGCAGGCAAGATGGGAGAACAAATTGCCTCAAGCGTGGTAAGTGCCATTGATGATGGAACAATTCCAAATGGTTGGGGTTCTTCGGCTATGGATGACGAAGGTACACCAACGCAAAGAAATGTCTTGATTGAAAATGGGATTTTGCGTTCTTATTTGGTGGACAAGCTAAATGGTAGACGAATGGGGGCGGATGTGACGGGCTCTTCAAGGCGAGAAAGCTACCGCTATGCACCTACAAGCCGAATGACAAATACATTTATCGACAATGGGCAAAGCTCGGTGGCAGATATCATTGGAAATACAGAATTTGGTCTGTATGCAAAGCAGATGGGCGGAGGCAGCGTTGATCCGGCAACAGGGTCGTTTAACTTTGCTGTTTTAGAAGGATATATCATTCGAAATGGGAAAATTGCAGAACCTGTAAGAGGTGCAACCTTGATTGGCAAGGGCTCTGATGTTTTGCAAAAAATAGATATGGTTGGAAATAATTTGGCAAGAGCACAAGGGATGTGTGGCAGTATTAGCGGTTCGATCCCTACAGATGTGGGGCAACCTATGATTCGTGTCAAAGAAATGACTGTTGGCGGAAGGGGGTAGGGCTGGCGTGGATAAAAAAAAGCTGAAGTTGCAAAATCAAATAATAAAAGAAGCATTGAAACAAGGCTTTACCGATTGTGAAGTGTTTTATTTGGGTGGCGAAAGTTTTGAGGTTCTTTTAATGGAAGGCGAAGTTTCTAATTACGAAAATAGTAGTGAGAGCGGTATTTCTTTTCGAGGAACATTCAAAGGGCGAACAGGCTATGCTTTTTCTGAAAGGATAGACGAAGATATGATAGAATTTCTCATTTGTGCGGCAAAGGAAAATGCACAGCTTATGTCGCAGGATGAGCGAGAAGATTTGTTTGGCGGAGAGGATTATTCCTCTTTTGATGGGTACCATTCTCAATTAGAAGCAATTTCTATAGAAAAGAGAATACAATTGGCTAAGCGTATGGAACAAGCGGCACTTGGTGGGGCGGAAAAAATTGCGTCTTTGGATTATTGTGTTTTGGGTATTGCAAAAAGAGAAGTTGCGATCACCAATAGCTTGGGTCTTAATGTCTCTTATGTGAAAAATTTCGCTTCGGGCTATGTGAGTGCGATTGCGAAAAATGGAGACGAAACAAAAAAGGGATCAGCTTTTTGGAAGGGAACAGATTGGGCCACATTTGACCCCGAAGATGTTGGAAGAACGGCGGCAAGAAAAGCTGCGGCATTACTTGGTGCAAGTACGGTGAATAGTGGTACGTATACAGCCGTATTAGATGCAAAGGCGACCACAGCATTATTGTCCTCTTTTTGTGGTGTTTTCTTTGCGGAAAATGTGCAAAAGGGATTTTCATTGTTGCAGGATAAATTACAAAAGCAAGTGGCGACAGATTGCATCACCTTACGTGATGATGCTTTGCTCGAAAGAGGATATGTCTCTGTGCCTTTTGATAGTGAAGGCGTTGCAGGGAAAAATAAGGCCATTATAGAAAATGGATATTTAAAAACATTTTTATATAACCTAAAATCAGCGAAGAAGGACGGCGTGAAATCAACGGGAAATGGGTTTAAGGCAGGACTTACTTTGCCAGTGAAAACAGCGTGCACAAATTTTTATATTGAAAGTGGAAAAAAATCGTTGGATGAACTTTTCGCTACGATGAATGATGGGCTTTACATTACAGACTTTATGGGGCTTCATGCAGGTACAAACGCAGTTTCTGGTGAATTTTCTCTTTCGGCAGAAGGATTTTATGTAGAAGGTGGGAAAGTTTCCTATCCGGTTGAGCAAATCACAGTAGCAGGGAATTTTTATACGCTTTTACAAGATATTTTAGCAGTAGGGGATGACCTATATTTTGCCTCTAGCGGAAAAGGTTCGCCTTCGGTATTGGTAAAAGGCATAGCGGTTGCGGGAAAATAAGTCTTTAAGACCTTGGGGCAAAGCCCCAAGGTCTTAAAATTAGTGTTCTAATTTATCACACAAATCTTGTATCTGCTCAAGCAACTTTTCCATATCGCGGTTTGCACCGTTTTTGCTGTGGTTTACGAGCTGAGTTAAGCGTTTTGTAGCCAGGTCGAGTTGTGCATTAAGATAGATAGCACGCTTTCCGCCTTCTGTATTGCCTCTTTGGTGTGACGACTCTTTTGGTCTGACGGGGATTTTAATTCCTTCTTTTATCAAAGTGTCGGTTAGTAAGTCGTAGTGAGTACCACTAAAAGGGGCAATGGCATCGTAGTGATATTCCTCTATCAAATCTTTGGTAAAGGCATCGGCTACAGAGTCCTCGCCATGAACAACAAACACCTTGGTTGGCATAGGATCAAATTTTCCGATCCACTTAAGCAATCCGTCTTTATCTGCATGACCACTTACCCCTGCCAACTGTTCGATATGGGCATCTACGGCAATGGGTTCGCCAAAAAGATGCACTTCTTTTGCACCATCTATAATGATACGCCCTAAAGTGCCAATGGCTTGATAGCCAACAAACAGTATTGTGCTCTCCTTACGCCATAAATTATGTTTTAAATGATGGCGGATACGCCCAGCTTCACACATACCCGAAGCGGATATGATGATTTTTGGATCGCGGTCAAAGTTGATTGCTTGAGAGTCCTCAGGGGTTACGGCTGTAATGAGGCCGTTAAATTCAAGGGGGTTAATTCCTTTTCTTACCAACTCCATTGCCGCTGTATCGTAACAATCCAGTGTGTTTTCTGTAAATATTTTTGTTGCTTCAATGGCAAGAGGACTATCAATATATACTTTGAAATTTTCATGATTTTTTACGAGTTTTCTTTCTTTGATCTCTCGGATAAAATACAAGATCTCTTGGGTACGGCCTACAGCAAAAGCAGGGATAACCAAATTTCCGCCACGGTCAAAGGTTTCTTGAATATGTCTTGCAAGCTCTAAGACATAATCGGGTGGAGGGTTGTGCAAGCGGTCGCCGTAGGTGCTTTCCATAATGACATAATCGGCTTCTTTTGTGTATCTTGGGTCATGGATAATAGGTTGGTTGATATTACCAATGTCACCAGAATAGACAA
>JBKEAS010000022.1:0-5752 GCA_047972635.1 Anaerotignum sp. | reverse complement strand
GATGGATATTACAGAAGATATGTTCCGTACGGTTGCTGAAAATGTTTTGGGAACAACCAAAATCCAGTATGGCGGACATGATTTGGATTTGGGTCAGCCTTTCCAGAGAAAAACAATGGTTGCATTGGTAAAAGAATATACTGATGTTGACTTTGACCAGGTAAAAGATACCAAAGAAGCGAAGGCTTTGGCAAAAGAACGTCATATCCAGTTTGAGGAGCGCCATGCAAAGGGTGATATCCTATTATTATTCTTTGAAGAATTTGTAGAAAAGAACTTGGTTCAGCCAACCTTTGTCATTGATTATCCGGTTGAGGTTTCTCCATTGACTAAGAGAAAGCTAGAAAACCCAGAATATACAGACCGTTTTGAATTGTTTATCGTAGGGCGAGAATACGCAAATGCTTATTCTGAATTAAACGATCCAATTGATCAGCGTGGACGTTTTGAATACCAAGAAATGTTGCGTCAAGCAGGCGATGATGAAGCAAACATGATCGACGAGGATTTCTTGACAGCATTAGAATATGGCATGCCTCCTACGGGCGGTTTGGGCGTTGGTATTGATCGTTTTGTTATGTTGCTGACCGAGTCTGTTTCCATTAGGGATGTTATTTTGTTCCCGACGATGAGACCTTTAGACTAAGTAAGATAGATAAACAAAGAGATTTCTATACTTTAAACGAAAAATTGGAGGCGTAATGAAATGAAAAAAGTTAAACAAATTATAGTAGTAGGCGTTTTGTTGGCATCCATGTTACCTATGAATGCGTATGCATCGGGGTCAAAACTTGTAGAGGCATACGGAGATGAAAAACCAAAGGTAATCCTTGATGGCAATGTGTTTGGTGGAGATGACGGGATGACAGCGCCGTTTGCAATGCAAGATGGCGAAATGTATATGGCAAATATTGACCTTGGCATGATCCTTGAAACATCCTTTATGGCATTGGAACCAACGCTCACTGTAGAAGGAAAAGAAATTGACGGAAAAGTTGTAGAAGATGGTGAGTTCTTTTGGACGTACTACCCAGTAAAAGAGTTCTTAGAGACTTATGGATGCACAGTAACAGAGGATAAAGCAAACAACACGATTTACATTACGCGTGCATATAAAGAAGCAGATAAAGAAGTAGATAATGAAGCAGATAATGAAGCAGATAATGAAATAAAAGTAACGGTTGACGGAGAAAAAGTGGATTTTGCACAAAAGCCTGCTTCTGTAGATGGTAGAACGCTTGTACCAATGAGAGCAATCTTTGAGGTTATGGGGGCAGATGTTAAATGGGATAATACGACACGTACAGTCACATCTACCAAAGGTGACATTTTGGTTGCTATGACCATTGATAACTCAGTTATTCATGTAAACGGCAATGAGGTAACGCTTGATGTTGCACCTACGATTATTGATGGTGCCACTATGGTTCCTGCAAGAGCTGTAGCGGAGGCTTTTGGTGCTGATGTTACTTGGGATGCGGGCACAAAGACGGTTATCATTGCACAATAATAAAGGCTTTATTGGCAAATCGTATCATTTTATTGGGCAATCAATAAATACATACATGATGCAAAACGACATAGAAGCGGGCTGTAAAGAAATGACGAAAAACGTCAACTTTGCAGCCCTTTTTTGTGTCTATGTTGTTTTGATAGCCATGTTAAACAGGGCTGTAAGCCTTGATTATAAGTATATTGGCTTTGTAAATATTCGCCTATGAACACAGTTTTTGGCATTACATTGTTTTTTTTAGCTATAATTAATATTATAAGCAATTTTTTCATAGACTTTTTATTACAATTTATTAGCGATGTGTGTTATAATATGGACAAATAACAAAATGGGAATACAAGGATACTATGAAAGCGTAATGTTTGCTGGAATAGAAAATAGTATCTTTATTTAGGGATAGGATGTGTTTTATGGAGGTATTGAAAAGTTATATTGAAAATTTGGGGATTACGAGTTTTGTCCGTCCTTCTGTAGGGGTTACGGATATTTTAGATATTCTTGTTGTTGCCTATATTATTTATAAAATTATTTTTTGGATCAAAGAAACGCGTGCATGGGTTTTGTTTAAAGGGATCTTGGTTATTCTTGCCTTGGCAGCGATTGCGGTTGTTTTACAGCTCAATACCATCCTTTGGATTTTATCGAATACGATTTCGGTGGGTATTGTGGCGGTTATTGTTGTGTTTCAGCCGGAATTGCGAAAAGCGTTGGAACAGCTGGGAAAAGGAAAATTTTTCTCCTATTTTATCCGCACAGAGGGCGACATAAGCCAAGAAACTTCAACCAGAACGGTAGAGGAAATTATCAAAGCCGTTGGCAAAATGGGCGAGGTTAAGACGGGTGCGCTGATTTTGATTGAAAATGAGGTGCCCTTGGGAGATTTGGAAAGAACGGGTATCCCCATTGATGCCGCCATATCTAGCCAACTTTTAATTAACATATTCGAGCATAATACGCCTCTGCACGACGGTGCAACCATCATACGTAGAAATCGCATTGCAGCGGCAACCTGCTTTTTGCCGCTTACAGATAGCAATGAAATCAGTATGGAACTTGGCACAAGGCATCGTGCAGCCATTGGTGCAAGCGAGGTTTCTGATGCCTCTGTTATCGTAGTGTCAGAGGAGACGGGGTATATTTCCTTAGCAAGAGGTGGCGTTCTTTACCGTGACTTGACGCTAGAGCAATTAAGGACAATGCTTTCACAAACCAAGAAAGTAGGCAAAATGAAACTCTCTTTTTGGAAAGGAAGGCAAGATAAATGAAGTTGTTTCGAGAAATGATTATGAAGGATTTTGGGTGGAAGATACTTTCCGTTGCCATTGCTGTAATTATGTGGTTTATGGTAATCAATATCAATCAGCCTGTGGATATCAGAACGTATACCAAATATATTACAATAAACAATGCGGATGTTTTGGCCGATAGAGGCTTGACGATCAAAAATGCCGAAGAGCTTGCTGGGCAAAAGGTGAGCATTAAAATCAAGGCACAAAGAACGGCGCTTGATCGCTTAAATCAATCTAATGAGTGGCTTCAAGTTAGCATTGACTTGTCAAGCCATGCCAATGCAGTAGATGGGGATGTTTTCTCCGTACCTGTTGAGGTTGAGATGGTTGATACGGTTGGCACAGGGTACACGATTGTTAGCAAAATTCCGGGCTCGGTTGAGGTACAGATTGAAAAAATTTCCACCAAAGCCTTGCCGGTGGAGATTGTGGTGGATGGGACTTTGCCTCAAGACGCCATTTACAATAATCCTATACTAAGTGCTACAATGGTAGATGTCACTGGCCCTGCTTCTGCGGTGGAAAAAGTGAGTGCGGTGCGTGGTGTGGTTTATGCAGACGATGTGACTGGGAATTTACAGATTTCTTCTAAGCTGAGTGCCTACGACGAAGATGGGCTCGTTGTGACGGGCGTTAGCCTTAGCACAACGGAAGTGACAGTAACTTACAATGTGCTAAATACAAAAAGTATCCCAATTCGTGTCAATATTATTGGTACGCCGGCAAGAGGATCTACTATGGGTGAAATAACGAGTACGCCCCAAACGATAGAAGTCGTCGGTGAGACCGAGGCATTAGATCGGTTTAGCTATATCCAATTGCCAGACATTGACGTGTCTGGAAGCGACGTTGATGTAAAAAAGAGCTTTCTGCTTGCAAATTATTTGCCAGAAGGCGTAATAGCTAAAGATGCAAGCGTTTCCAACATTCAGGTGAATGTGGAAATTGCAAGTTCAAATAATCGTACTGTTACAATAGGCTCTAACCAGTTAACGATAAATGGCAAAGAAGATGGGCAAACGTATCAATTGGAGCAGAGTGTGACTGCGACCCTTGTAGGGGATGAGGCGCAGATACAGGCAATAGATGAAACCACACTGCACGGGGTAGTAAACGTAGGCGGACTGGAAAACGGTACGCATAATGTACCAATACAGTTAGAGTTGCCCGATGGGGTGACGTGTGGAACGGTTTACATTGAGGTTGTTGTGGCAGAGGCGAAAAGTACGACAGATACCGAAGGATGATTGTTGAAGGAGACGGGAAATGGGAAGATTATTTGGAACGGATGGCGTTAGAGGTGTTGCCAACACAGAGCTTACGGGCGAATTGGCGTATCAGCTAGGCCGTGCGGGGGCTTATGTTTTGACAAAAGAAAAAAAACACGCACCAAGGATTTTGGTTGCGATGGATACACGTATTAGTGGGGATATGCTAGAGGCGGCATTGATTGCCGGCATATGCTCTGTGGGTGCGCACGCAGTTATTGCGGGGGTAATACCCACACCGGCGGTGGCATACTTGGTGCGTCAGTACCGTTTGGATGCAGGGGTTATGATTTCTGCGTCTCACAACCCTGTGGAATATAATGGTATAAAATTTTTCAATAACCAAGGCTATAAGCTAAGTGATGAGCTAGAGGACGAAATTGAAGATATCGTGCTTAGTCGTACGGAAGTTTTGCCTTGCCCGACGGGCAGTGGGATTGGAACAAAATCTTACGCTGAGGATGCTTTGGATGATTATATTGCTTTTTTAAGAAGAACAACAAAGGAGAATTTCAAAGGGATAAAAGTTGCCTTGGACTGTGCAAATGGAGCGGCTTACAAGGCCGCACCGGTTGCGTTGTTGGACCTTGGGGCTGACCTTTGTATCATCCACAACGAGGCAAATGGCATTAATATCAACGAAAAGTGTGGCTCTACGCATATGCAAGACTTGGCGGAACTGATCAAAGAAAACGGTGCGGACATCGGCTTCGCCTTTGACGGGGACGCAGACCGCTGTTTGGCGATGGACGAAAACGGAGAACTGATTGATGGGGATAAAATTCTTGCCATTTGCGGAAAAGAGATGAAGGCACAAGGGACACTTAGCAAAGACACCATTGTGGGTACGGTCATGTCGAATTTGGGGCTTAGCATCATGGGGCGTGAAAACGACATTTCTATTATACAGGCAAATGTTGGTGACAGGTACGTTTTGGAGCGGATGCTTGCGGAGGACTATAACCTGGGAGGAGAACAGTCGGGGCATATTATCTTTTTGGATCACAACACAACGGGCGACGGCGTTTTAACAGCAATCAAGCTTTTATCGGTTATGAAACGTAGTGGCAAAAAAGCCTCGGAACTAGCGAAGGACATGGAAACAATGCCTCAAGTTTTGGTGAATGCGCGTGTGAATAATGCCAAAAAGAACGATTATATGCGTGTGCCAGAAATTAGGGTTGCGATCGAAGCCTTGCAGGAGAAATTTTCAAGCGACGGACGTGTGCTTATTCGTACTTCGGGGACAGAGCCTTTGGTTCGTGTTATGATTGAAGGTAAGGACAAAGAAATGATGGAGCGAGAAGCAAAACAACTGGCTTCTTTTATAGAGGAGAAGTTACAGTAAAAAAAAAATAATGGCCTTTGCTTAACAAATTACTTGACGGCAATAGGGGATAGGCATAAAATAGAAAGGAACTGTCTTTGCAAAGTTTTGGGATATCCTTTTTGCAAAGGCGAGTCTTTTTAAAAATGTTTCAGTAGCTCAGTTGGATAGAGCGTCCCCCTCCTAAGGGGAAGGTCGCAGGTTCGACTCCTGTCTGGAACATAGGATAAAGGTCAAGTGCAAGGTCAAGACCAAGACCTTGAGGGCTCTGCCCTCAAACACCTGCAAGGGTTTACACCCTTGACCCGTTTTTAAGGGCAGACATACGTCTGCCCTTGTTTTATGGTTGATTATA
>JBKEAS010000013.1:0-5815 GCA_047972635.1 Anaerotignum sp. | reverse complement strand
TCAAGGTTGCTTTTCCGCTTTGCGGAAATCGTTCGCCTTTCACCTTTCGGTTCAAAGCTCACTAGCTATTGACTATGGGTTGTGTGTTTGTATTCTATTGTTTAGTTTTCAAGGATCAATTATTTATTTTCGCTGTCATTACCAGCGCAGTTTATCTTATCACACACAGATTAGCTTGTCAAGACATTTTCAATCTTTTTTCTTGAAAATTCCATTTTAAAACTCGCTCCTTTGCCATTTTCCACGGCATGTCTTGGTGACTTGTTCTATTATACATGATTTGAAAAACTTGTCAACCATTTTTCTAGTTTTTTCTAATTTTTTTCATTCTATTTCTTCATCTAATTTCCTTACCATATTATTCCTCTAATTCAAAACATGAATTGGTTCAAAGAAAGCTTGCTTTATTCGCCTGTTTTTGTTGCACTTGTTGTAGCATCTTCCTCAATAACTGTTCCATTCTCAGATATATCCTCACTTGACTTGTCGCATCCACTAAAGACAAGCACACAGCTTACACATATTAAACCAATCCAAGCCTTTCCCCATTTTCCTCTCATGATATATCTCCCTTAATATTTTTTATTTTCACATTATATCACCAAATAATTCTTTTTGCACCAATTTATATCATATTATTTCAAAATTCAAATAGCACCTTATTTTAGGACCATGCAACATTTTTTGACAACACAAAAAGATGTAAACCCATCCGCAACAACTGCATAAAACGAACGCAAACAAACTCACGCCGACCCAAATTAAGATATGTTTTTAAAATTCACTTCTACCATTATATTTCGATAACGTAAAGCTGACACCACAAAAACAGTGTCAGCTTTATTCCTAAACACTATAAAACGCTTCTTATAAAAAATCAATATGCACTGATGGCAACTTCCAAATCTCATCTGCATATTGTCGAATGGTTCTGTCGCTAGAAAACTTCCCGCTTTTGGCAACATTACAAATGCCCATCTTTGCCCATCTTTCTTTGTCACGGTATGCATCATCCACTACCCATTGTACACGGCTATAGTCCGTATAATCTTCAAGTACAAAATACTCGTCAGCACGCACACCGCCAAAACCATTTAATAATGAATCATACAATTCTCGAAACAACTCCGTGTCCCTGTCAAATGTACCATCAATCAAAGCCGTCATCGCCATACGAACTTCCTGATTCATATTATAAATACTCCAAGGATCATACGCTCCGTTATATTTTTTTTGCACTTGTTCTGCATTCATGCCAAAAATAAAAATATTTTCTTTCGAAACTTCTTCAAAAATCTCTACGTTCGCCCCGTCCATCGTTCCGATCGTCAATGCCCCATTTAACATAAATTTCATATTGCCCGTACCAGAAGCCTCTTTACCCGCCGTAGAAATTTGTTCACTTACATCCGCAGCAGGGATAAGCCGCTCCGCTAGAGAAACACAATAGTTTTCTAAAAACACAACTTTTATTTTTCCGTGAATAGATTGGTCATTGTTTACCACCTCTGCCACGCTGTTGATCAACTTAATAATCAGCTTAGCACGGCGATACCCCGCTGCCGCCTTTGCCCCAAATATAAAGGTTCTAGGAACCATATCCAACCCAGGATTCATTTTCAACCGGTTGTAGAGAGCAATAATGTGTAATACATTCAAAAGCTGACGCTTATACTCATGTAATCGCTTCACTTGGATATCGAAAATACTGTCAGGGTCAATCTCAATCCCTTTTGTCTCTTGAATGTAGTTCGCCAAATCCACCTTGTTATTCCGCTTAATTTGCATAAAAGACGTTCTAAAGTCCGTATCTTCAGAAAAAGCCAAAATCTTCTCTAATTCAGATAAATCAGTGATCCATCCATCGCCAATTTTTTGTGTAACCAATTCAGCCAATTTCGGATTTGCGTGTAGCAACCATCTTCTTTGCGTAATCCCGTTTGTTTTATTATTAAATTTTTCCGGATAGAGTTGGTAGAAATCTTTCAATTCTTGATTTTTCAAAATCTCCGTATGCAACGCTGCTACACCATTTACCGAATGGCTTCCAACAATAGCCATGTACGCCATACGAATTTGCCCATCTGCAATAATCGCAAGACTGCGAATTTTTTCCGGATCATTTCCATGGCGTTCGGTAAGTTCCAAGCAAAAACGACGGTTAATCTCCTCAACAATTTGATAGATACGTGGAAGCAAACGACTAAATAAATCTAGCGGCCACTTTTCCAATGCCTCTGCCATTATCGTATGGTTGGTATAGGCACATACTTTTGTTGTAATCTCCCACGCATCTTCCCAAGCTAAATCATTTTCGTCCACCAAAATTCGCATCAATTCCGGCACGGCAATACTCGGGTGTGTATCATTTAATTGAAACGCTACTTTTTCAGGCAACTGCTTAAAATCTGTGTGTTTCTGCTTAAATCTAGCAATAACACGCTGTATCGTAGCAGAAATAAAGAAATACTGCTGACGAAGCCTTAATTCCTTCCCCTGATAATGTTCATCTGCGGGATAAAGTACATCCGTCAATGTTTTTGCCAAAGTTTCCTCTTCAGCAGCTTTTTGATAGTTTCCTTCATTAAAAGACTTTAAATCAATTCTGTTTTTTGCCTGTGCGTCCCACAAGCGTAATGTGTTCACCGTACCATTTCCATATCCCAACACAGGATAGTCGTAGGGTATTGCCATAACCGAATGATATCCTTCTTGCACAAAGCGATATTCGCCGTTTTCTTTTTGCACCGCCTGCACATATCCGCCAAACTTAACCTCAACTGCATATTCATTTCTACGAATACCCCAAGGGTCGCCGGCAGAAAGCCAGTTATCGGGTGCTTCAATTTGATATCCATTTTCCAATCTTTGTTCAAAAATTCCATAACGATAACGAATACCACAGCCATAAGCCGGCAACGCCAGTGTAGATAACGAATCAAGAAAACACGCAGCCAAACGTCCCAATCCACCGTTGCCAAGTCCTGGGTCTGGTTCAGCATTTTCCACTGTGTTAAAGTCAATCCCCAATTCTTCAAAAACTTCTTTCATTTCATTGTTCAATTCCATATTAATCAAGGTATTTCCAAAAAAACGCCCCATCAAAAATTCCATAGAAAGATAATATACTACCTTAACATCTTTTTCTTTGTAAGTATCATGGGTTTTAATCCATTGATCTGTAATAAAATCTCGTAGTGTAAACACCGCTGCGTAATAAATTTCTTCCGACGAAGCCGTCGCCAAATTTTTCCGATAAAGCGTTTTTACATTTTCTTGAATCATGGTCTTAATCATTTGTTTCTCTATCCCAATTTGTCCCATAAAAATTCTCCTTTGCGCAAAATACACGCTCTTTTATTATCAAGCAATCATAACCTATGCCCAAAGCATCCTCATTTCCCAAATATCTTGCCCATGTTTAAATAAAACAAACTGCAACTCCTAAAATAAATCCAAAAACCCCGCCTACCGCTATCGGCACCGTCTCCTTAATGGGGCGTCCTTCCGGAAAAAGCCCAACACAAGCAAAATATAAAGCCATTCCGCCCAGCACACTGCTAGCCAACACAAAAGACGCACTCTGCGTAAAAGCTTCAAACAAAAAAACCATTGTAAATAGTATAACACTACATAATTCTTTTTCAAAGGTAAATTGTCCATATCTTTCCTCTATCCAAACTCCAGCAACAATCCCTAAAACAGAGCCAATCCCAGCCGAAAGGAACGCAGCCAAAAAAGCCGATGGCAAAAATATAAAACAAAGGTAAGCCAAAATAACCCCCTCTAAAAAACGAAAATGCAGCGAATAGGTTTTATTCCGCCTACACGCTGCCCCAAGCAGCACCCAATACATAGGAATTGCCAGCCACAAACTCATATAGCCTTCCCCCTTATTCCATATACTTCTATCATATGGATGAAAAAAGCCTTTCATTCCGCATCAAAGCGCAAATATCATTCCAGCGGCTGCCCCAATTCCTATAAATACTATCGGGTGCTTTTTATATTTATTTGTTAAAACCAATATCACGATAAACAAAATACATTCTTTTATCCCAATCAAACCAAGAAAATTATCCTTTGTAATTTCGCCTAATTTATGCACGTGTAGCAAACTGCTCATAATAACGCTAAAGCCTGCCGCCCCAATCAAGCCTGTCACCGTAGGTCTAATGGTATAAAAAGCATTCTCCACATGGGGATTTGTACGAAATTTCTCAAGAAATTTAGAAATCCAAATAATAATAACAACCGAAGGAAATACCAGCCCTGCCGTCGCCACAATACTCCCTAAAGCTCCGCCAAACTGATACCCTGTATAGGTCGCCATATTGATCCCCAAGGGCCCAGGTGTTGACTCCGAAATAGCAACCATATCTGCAATCATCCCGTAATCAAACCAATTATACTTGTCTGCAAGCTTATACAAAAAAGGTAAGGTTGCTAATCCACCGCCAAAAGAGAGAAGCCCAATTTTAAAAAATTCAAAAAACAATATAGCCCAACCGCTCATCTTTTGCCACCCCCCTTCAACATAGGAAGTAGCACACCAAGCATTCCGGCCCCCAGAACAATCCAAGCAGGCGATACCTGAACAATAGCAGAAAGAATAAATGCAACCACCGCAACCAAAACACAAATCCAATCCATCACAGATTTTTTCCACATCCCAATCACAGCATTGACAATCAAAACGCCAACAACCACACGTACTCCAACAAAGGCGTGTTCTACAATGGGGTATTGCGCAAAGTTATCTAACGCAGCCGCAATCGCAATCACAATCACCAAAGAAGGAAACACGCTCCCAAGCGTTGCAGCAATCGCGCCAAAAACACCCTTTTGCTTGTACCCAACAAAGGTTGCCGTGTTGATAAAAATAATGCCCGGCGTACATTGTCCAACAGCAAAATAATCAAGAATTTCGTCCTCCGTAGCCCAAGCTCTTTTGCTTACCACTTCGCTTTGTAATAAAGGTAGCATGGCATATCCGCCCCCGAAAGTAAATCCGCCTATTTTGCAAAAAGTAATGAAAAGCTGCCAAAGTTCTTTCACTCTCTCACCGCTTTCTTTATTCCTCACTCAACCCATTGGCTTTCATCTTGTCCATCTGGTCTGTGGTAACCAGTGCATCCATCAATTCGTCCATCTCTCCGTTTAAAATTGTATCAATTTTGTGCAAGGTTAAGCCAATTCTATGGTCTGTCACACGCCCTTGCGGAAAGTTGTAAGTACGAATACGTTCGCTTCTGTCTCCCGTTCCAACTTGAGAGCGACGGTCAGCAGAAATTGCTGCGTCGTGTGCCTGTCTTTCTCTTTCATAAACCCTAGCATATAAAACCTTCAAGGCTTGATCTTTGTTTTTCAACTGCGATTTTTCATTTTGACACGAAACCACAATCCCCGTCGGCAAATGCGTCATACGCACTGCCGAATCTGTTGTATTGACGCACTGACCACCATTACCCGATGCACGAAATACATCTACCCTAACATCATTCATATCAATATGCACATCAAGTTCTTCCGCCTCTGGCATAACCGCAACCGTTACCGTAGACGTATGGATACGCCCACCGCTTTCCGTAGAAGGAATACGTTGCACACGGTGTACGCCACTTTCATATTTCATACGAGAGTAAGCACCCTTACCCGTAATCATAAAAGATATTTCTTTGAACCCGCCCAAATCGCTTTCATTCGCGTTCATCAATTCTACCTTCCAACGTCTGCCTTCGCCATAGCGTGCATACATACGAAATAAATCCCCCGCAAACAATGCCGCCTCGTCTCCGCCGGCACCGCCTCTAAT
>JBKEAS010000315.1:0-4274 GCA_047972635.1 Anaerotignum sp. | reverse complement strand
AATAATCGTTGCGCTAGAGGCATTTGTTAAACTTGAAAATAGCCAGTGGTAATAAAATAATCCTTCTCGTAAACGCAAAACAATACGTATCATATTTTTTTGAAACCTTTTCCTTTTTTTTTACGTCAAATTAGAAAATAAAAAGGAGCTGAAAATATGAAAAAATGCTATTTGACCTTTGTGTTAATTGTTAGTTTTCTTTTAACTGCCTGTACTGAATATGAGGAGATTTTAGTGGATCCGCCTGATGATTTTTCAATCATAAATGCAAAAGTTATAAACGTAAATGATGATACTATCTTTTTGGCCGATTGTGATGATGAAAATGGGTTATATCAAGTTACACTTACTGATGATTTGGGTGATCTTTCCGATATTTTGAAAGGTGATTTGATTGAGCTTGGTTTTGACGGTTTGATAATGGAAAGTTATCCAGCAATGATCGCAAACCCTAGCTACATCAAATTACAAGAAAAAGGTGATGATTTTGTTGGATTGTATCTCAATATTTTTATGGACTTATACAATGCGGACTCTGGTTTAAACAGCGAGGTTGACTTACTTGCCTTTGACTTGTCCAAGGATGAAATACTATCGCAAGGTGAGAAAAACGCACTCATTTATATGTTGCAAAACGAAACGCAACTCTCAACATGTCTGGCAACCTTTGATGAATTAGTATCAGAAGATCTCATTTCTGTTGAAGATGATACAAAATTTGCTTTCTTTGACAATGGAATACTATTTAGTATCAAAACAACTTCAATCAACAACTCAAAGTTTGAATTTTCAGCCCAAAAATGGCGTTCTTCTATGGGAGCATACTTTTTTGATGATGCCACAGCAAAGAAAAAAAATGGTGTTTGGGAGTATACAGTAGAAAGTTATGCGATTTCGTAATCTTGAATTTATTAATATTTTAAGGATTAAAATTCGAGTTTTTAAAAAATTATCTCAACAACAAAAAAAGAGAGGCAGATTACCTCTCTTTTTTGTTGCCTTATAAAATATATTTTAACTATGCGTATAACATAATCCTTAAACTGGAAAATTCCGAAAAAATCATATGCATCTTAATTTGTGTAAATTTAAAATCTAAAGATACATATTTGTGATATAATCTCATTCAAAGCGAGATTAATATAGTCCCATTCCAATCAACAAAATTGTCATCAAAACCAAGCTGATCGGTAACATAAATGAATTTAAAACCGCTGCTGCCGCACGGTCATAGCCACACCGCCCTGTATAAATTGGTGCAACACTAAGTATTGGAGAGAACACCACAATTGATAATACCTGTCTATGTAACACCGGTGCTGGTAAGTAGTGATAAATCAAATACGAAAATAAACAAGCAACGGAGAGCCTTAATACAAAAACATGAAACATATCTTTTACCAATCTCTTTTCAATTTTGGGTTCAAACATAATCCCAATCATAATCATCGCCAAAAAAGTATTTGCTTGACCAATCATCGCTGATAAATCAAAAACAATGCTAGGTAGCTTTATATTCAAAGCACTGATTGAAATCATAATAATATACGCAACAAATGGCATAGACGAAAAAAGTGTTTTTGCTATTTCTTTCCCATTTACATTCTCTCGCCCTTTTGCAATTACCATTGCAATGGTAAAAGTGATACCAAAAACCATAATGGCATTTCCCACATCAAACATACAGACAATCGCAATTGCTTCTGCCTCAAAAAAACTCTGCATAAAAGGCATGGTACACAGTCCAATGTTATACCCCGATCCGTTGATAAGATAAAATGCACGTTCAGATGGTTGTTTTTTTCTTGAAAATAAAATGATAAAGCCAATTACAATTAAATTTGTGACAAAACCCAATCCAATATCAATTATAAATGATGAAGTTAAATCCAGATTACGAAAATTACTCACAATTACCATGGGTAATGTAATTTTCATCACAATCCTTGTTAAAAGGTCGGTATCTTCTTTAGAAAATAACCCGACGCATTTCAAGCAAAACCCCATTCCAATCATAAACAAAAAACCAAATGCCTTTGTCAAAACAATTTCCATTTCAGAGCCTCCTCCGAATAAAATTCCTTAAGGGATAAAACTAAATTTCTGGAAAAATCCCATGAAAAAAGACCTTTTGCTTTAACAAAAGGTCAAATTTTTAAATCAAATTACAATTTAGCTTTTGCTGTGTTTACCAATGTAGCAAATGCAGTAGGATCAGAAACAGCCAAATCAGCTAACATCTTTCTGTTGATGTTAACATCAGCCAATTTCAAACCATGAATAAGCTTGCTGTAAGAGATTTCGTTCAATCTTGCAGCTGCATTAATTCTTGTAATCCAAAGGCTTCTATATTCTCTCTTTGTTTGTTTTCTGCCAGCGAATGCGAATGCCATGCCCTTCATTACAGACTGTTTTGCAACTCTGTACTGTTTGCTTCTAGCACCACGGTAACCTCTAGCTAATTTTAAAACTTTTTTATGTCTTTTTCTCGCGTTTAACGCGCCTTTCACTCTTGCCATGGTAAAGTCCTCCTAAAAAATATACTCAAATTATGCGTATGGTAACAATTTCTTCTTGATACTTTTCAATACAGTTTTGTCAACTGTTGTAGCATGTCTCAAGTTTCTTTTTCTTTTTCTAGACTTTTTGCCAAGAATATGCTGTGTGTTAGATTTTTGTCTTTTCAACTGACCTGTGCCAGTGATTTTAAATCTTTTTGCTGCTGCTTTTTTTGTTTTTAACTTAGGCATAATGTTAATCCTCCTAAAATGATCTTGCAGGTTGTCCTGCTTATGTCTTGTTGCTTTCTTCCTTACTGCGGATTAGCTCTTTGGTGCAAGGAACATAACTAAGCTCCTGCCTTCCATTTTGGGTTGTTTTTCAATCACACCCAACTCTGCTGTTTCTTTTGCAAAGTTCTCCAAAATGACCATACCCGCTTTGGAATGACCAATTTCACGTCCTCTAAAACGAATGCTTACCTTTACCTTATCCCCATCTTTCAGGAATTCGTTTGCTTTTTTAACTTTTACCTGAACATCATGAGTATCGATACCGGGAGACAAACGGAGTTCTTTAACGTCTACGGTCTTTTGTTTCTTTCTGGCTTCTTTTTCTTTCTTTGCCTGATCGAATTTATACTTCCCATAGTCCATGATACGACAAACCGGAGGTTTTGCAGTAGGTGCAATCTTAACGAGATCCAACCTTTTTTCATCTGCAAGTTTCTGGGCATCTCTAGACGAAACAATCCCTAACTGTTCTCCATCTTCATCGATCAATCTAATTTCCTTGTCTCTGATTTGCTCGTTGATCATTAAATCTGTAATAGCAAAGCACCTCCCAAATTAATGTACCGTTATTCCGCAGAACGCAAAAAATGCGCCGGAAGAATCCGCCGCACACAGAAAAATAGAGTATGCTCTCTATTTTACAAATCGTGTATTAACCTTATTGGCCCATGCCATAAGGTGAGAAGCGGAACTTCTTCTTTATTACCATAGAATTGTATCACTTTATTTGTTATTCGTCAACATCTTTTTTATTTTATTTATTAAGTGGGGGCATAAAAAATCAATTTATTCCCCCACTTATAGCTTAGTCTATCGTTCTTTTTGCAATTTCATCTTTCAATCTACCAATCACATCAGCCAAATCAACTTGTCCTTCATCTCCATTTTTTCTAGAACGTAAAGAAACCTTGTTTGCTTCAACATCTTTTTCACCAACTACAAGAATATAAGGAACTCTTTCATTTCTTGCTTCTCTAATCTTGTAACCAATTTTTTCTGCACGGTAGTCTACTTCAACACGAATACCTTCTTTATCCAATGAATTGGAAACCTGTTTTGCATAATCCGCAAATTTTTCAGAAATAGGCAATACCTTAACTTGAACTGGAGATAACCATGTTGGGAACTGACCAGCAAAATGTTCAATCAAGATACCAATAAAACGCTCAATAGATCCAAAAGCAACACGGTGAATCATAACAGGACGTTTTTTGCTACCGTCTGCATCAGTGTACTCCAACTCAAAACGCTCAGGCATTTGCATATCTAACTGAATTGTTCCACACTGCCATGTTCTTCCAATAGAGTCTTCCAAATGAAAATCAATCTTAGGGCCGTAGAAAGCACCATCGCCCTCATTCACAACATATTCAATTTTATTTTCATCCAAAGCATCTTTCAAGCCATTTGTTGAAATTTCCCATGCCTCATCGCTACCCATGCTATCTTCGGGTCTTGTGGAAAGCTCGATGTGATACTTAA
>JBKEAS010000310.1:0-6615 GCA_047972635.1 Anaerotignum sp. | reverse complement strand
GGTATCTTTTAGAGCCTTTACATATGTAAAAAAGGCTGTGATTAGCTATATAGAGCGTAGAAAATTGACGGTTGAAATTCTTGATGCGACAGCGATTACGTCAAGTCTTGTTCAAAATAAATTTTCTACAGCAGGGTCAATTATGTTCCTACTCTCTATTACAGAAATGGTTGAACATTATTGCAAAGGATTAGCTAGAAGCAACCTAGAGCGTTCCTTGGAATTGGATGTAGAGGTGGCTGAGCTTGTGCAAGATGATGCGATCATTATCATTAACATCAATGATTTGAAAATCGGGGATGTTATTTATGCAAGCCACTTGATACCCGTTGATGGAACGGTTGTTTCGGGTGAGGCGATGGTCAATCAGGCGACCATGACTGGTGAATCGCTTCCTGTTAGCAAAACGATTTCTGATTCTGTATTTGCAGGCACATTTGTTGAAGAAGGTAGCATAAAAATTAAAGTTACGGCAATAAAATCTGATACAAGAATTAGTAGGATGATTGGGCTTATTGAGCAAAATGAAGATTTTAAGGCCTCCATTCAATCAAGAAGCGAAAGAATTGCCGATGCAATTGTGCCATATAGCTTTTTGGCTTCTTTGGTGACATATTTATGCACAAGGAGCTTTGTAAAGGCTTCGTCTATTTTTATGGTTGATTATTCTTGCGCAATTAAGCTTTCAACTTCTCTTTGTATTTTGGGTGCAATTAATGAAAGTTATAAGAGCAAGGTTGCTGTAAAGGGTGGAAGGTTTTTAGAAGAATTGGCAAAAGCAGATACGATTGTGTTTGACAAAACGGGGACATTGACAAAAGCGACGCCGATCGTGAAGGATGTCATCCCTTTTAAAAACTACACCAAAGAATATGTTTTAAAAACCGCTGCTTGCCTTGAAGAACATTTTCCGCACTCTGTTGCACATTCGGTTGTAAGAAAAGCAATGGAGGAAGGTTTAAATCATAAGGAAGAACATGCGGAAGTAGAATATATTATTGCACACGGCATTGCATCGAGGATCGAAGATAAGTCTCTTTTGATTGGTAGCTATCATTTTGTATTTGAAGATGAAAATGTTACATTGCTCAAAGATGAGGAGGAAATCATCAATCGCTACATTGATCAGTATTCCATTTTATATTTCTGTGTTGACCATGAACTAGCGGGCATTATTTTGATTGATGACCCTGTTCGTGAGACCTCAAAAGGGCTCATTGAAAGCCTACATCAAAGAGGATTAAACGTAGTGATGTTGACAGGTGATAGTGAAAATATAGCCAAAAAGATTGCTGATGAGCTAAATATTGATCATTACCAATCGAGATGCTTGCCGGAAGATAAGGCAAATTATATTCAAAACTTAAAAGAGGAAGGACACACTGTCATTATGGTTGGCGATGGGATCAATGATACATACGCACTTTCCGTTTCAGATGTTTCGGTTTCTCTCAAAGACAGTACGGAAGTGGCGAAAAATGTCTCGAATATTATTTTGCTTAACACGCAAATTATTGAGCTTTTAGATGCAATTGATATAAGTAACAATGCGATGAAAAGAATAAAAAATAATTATAATTTTACGGTCGCATTCAATTCGTCGCTTATTTTGCTGAGTGTTTTTGGCCTTTTGACAACGGATATTACCTCGCTTTTACACAATGTTTCTACAATAGGAATAGGCGTTAGAAGTACGAGGCCGTTCATATAAGAAATGAGAGCATTTATATGAAACGAAATAAAAATGGATTGTAGAGAAAGGTTGCCTTTAAAGAATATTCTTTGGGCTAGATTCTTTGAAGTCTATTTTTGGTAGATATTTGTTTTTTTGGAGATATTGGGCTATTTGTGTTATTATGCATTTATAATGGATGATAGATATATGGCTAAGAATAATGAGGAAATCGAGCAATTCAGATAAAAGTGCTTGCGTACTTGCTGTGAATATGATATAATTTTGAATTGTGATTACGGATGGTCCAATGATGCATCAAAATGATGGCATTAAGAACATCTTTGTGGGAAGGAGGAAACAAAAATGGATATTATCAGAGAACTTGAGAAAGAGCAGTTGAAAAGCGAAGTAACTCCTTTTAACGTAGGTGATACAGTTCGTGTTTATGCAAAGGTAGTCGAAGGTACTAGAGAAAGACTTCAGATGTTTGAAGGCGTTGTTATCAAAAGACAAGGCGGCGGCATCAGAGAAACTTTCACAGTAAGACGTATTGCTTCTGGCGTAGGCGTCGAAAGAACATGGCCTTTACATTCTCCAAGAATTGATCGTATTGAGGTTATAAGACGTGGTATCGTTAGACGTGCGAAACTTTTCTACTTGAGAGACAGAGTTGGTAAAGCAGCAAAGGTTAAAGAAGTATTAAGATAAGAAAAGCTACCTCGGTGAAACTGTTTCATCGAGGTTTTTTTCGTAAGAGGCAAATGTGTTTGCCTTTTACGAAAAAAACTAGGATGTAGAATATAAAACAAGATATATTTTATTTTTTTATATACGAAGGAGGCTATTTGCAAGTGGAGCAGATACAAGAAACGGACGAACAAAAAATGGGCGAATATGAGCCGGAAAAAAAGAAAAATAAAATTCCCGTGTGGGCTCAGTGTATTTGTTTTATTGCGTTTATTTTGATTCTTCGGACCTTTGTATTTGGGACGGTGTTTGTGAAAGGTTCATCGATGGAGCCTAATTTTCATCATGGCGATTTTTTATTTATGAATAAACTTGCAACGTCCATTGGAACACCTCAAAAGGGAGATATTGTTATTTGTCGTGTGGATGTGGATGGACAAAGTGAAAATATCATCAAGCGTGTCATTGGATTGCCTGGGGATGAAATTGATATCGTTTGGAATGAGGATAGCGAGAATGTGGAGTATTATTTATATGTAAATGATGAATTGGTGGAAGAACCTTTTCTTGGGGAGCCGATGATGACAAAAGGTGAGCAGGACTATCCATTTGAAGTGCCAGAGGGAAGTTACTTTGTAATGGGTGACAATCGAAATGGAAGCTCGGATAGTCGTAAGGTATCCATTGGTGCCATCCCTCGGAAAAACTTGGTTGGCGAGGGTGTATTTCGGTTGTATCCTTTTAGTGGATTTGGATTTATTTCATAAAGAAAGGAAAGAGAAGATATGAATATACAGTGGTATCCAGGGCATATGACCAAAACACGTCGTATGATGGAAGAAACAATTTCTTTGGTTGATATCGTGATTGAGTTGGTTGATGCACGTATTCCGTATAGTAGCAAAAATCCAGATTTAGACACACTGGCGAAAAATAAGCATCGTATCATTTTATTGAATAAATGGGATTTGGCGGATGAACGGGCGACTACAATTTGGACGGAATATTTTGAAAATCAAGGATTTCGTGTTATCAAAATGAATGCGCTAAAAGGCACCGGAATGAATGAGGTGACTGAGGCGGCAAGAAGTTTGATGAAAGAAAAAATTGAGAAATTGAAAGCCAGAGGGCGTATTAACGTGCCTATTCGCAGTATGATTGTAGGCATACCGAACGTAGGGAAGTCAACTTTTATTAATAAATATGTGGGCAAAACGACGGCAAAAACGGGTGATAAGCCTGGTGTAACTCGAGGGAAACAATGGATTAAACTAAAAAAAGATTTTGAGCTTTTGGATACACCGGGTATTTTATGGCCTAAGTTTGAGGATCAAGAGGTTGGGTTGAAGCTTGCTTTTACAGGGGCGATTAATGACGATATTTTGGATGCACAAACGCTAGCGATTTCTTTTATTGATCATATTCTTCTTCGCAACGCAGAGGCTTTAAAAAAGCGCTATCAGATTGCATTTGAAGATGAGGAAAAATCTCATGTGGTTTTAAAGATGATTGCTGAAACAAGAGGGTTTAAGTTAAAGGGCGGAGAGGCTGATTTGGATCGAGCTGCCAAAATTTTGATAGATGAATTTAGAGGCGGAAAACTTGGACGTATTACCCTTGAGTTGCCAGAGGATATTGATGAGATGCTAGAGGCCAAGGCTGTGAGAGAAAAAATAAAGGCATCAGAAGATCGGGTACGTAAAGAAAAATACAAGAAAAAGAATCAATGAGAGAAGTGGTTTTATAAAATATGCTTTATAGAATAATAAAGTGCATTTTTATGACTATTTTGGTGAGGATAATAAGAAAACGCCTCTTTTGTGAAACGGTTTAGTTTTGCAAAAGAGGCGTTTTTTTATCATGAATAAGTAAGAAGTTATTTTTGTTCTATAAGGTGAATGATATTTTGAATTACCTGGGCAGTAAAGCCCCATATGGTATGCCCTTTGCATTCATAAAACAACTCGGGGATACGATATTTGCTAAAAGGGTAGTCTTTGCCACCTTCAATTCGGTGGTACGGAAAACTGTCAGTGATAACCGATTCCCAAAACATATCGTGGATTTCTGGCGGTGTTTCTATGAAAAAAGAAATAGGGACAGTGAAAATTTGTGACACTTCATCAATATTGGGGCAAGAGGAACGCAAAATATCATAACATACATAACCCAAAAAAGGTTGGATCATGCTACGGTAGGGTGTGAGCATATAGTCGCTTTTTCCCAGTATTGCGATTTCTGCTTGGGGAATGCCCAATTCTTCTTCCGCTTCACGCAAAGCTGTTTGTTCTAAGGTTTCACCTGTTTCTTGATGCCCACCTGGAAAGCAAATATCGCCGGGTTGACGTATTCCTGGTGCACGCTTATTTAAAACAAAACAGAGTTCTCCGTTTTTTTCGGTGATTAAAGCTAAAATTGCATAACGGCGAAGTTTCATGATGGATTCTGCTTGATGATCTTTGAAAACATGAGAGATTTTTTGGATATCTAAATTTTGTTTAGCCATGCAATCAGTCCTTTCTCAGTTTGATGTAAGAAGCAGCTTTCCGTCGTCTTTGATCCTCGATTTCTGCGTAATGTTTTTTTGTTGTATTTACATCGGCGTGTCCTAAGGCATCAGCGACCAAATAAATATCACCTGTTTCTTGGTAAAGGTTTGTGCCGTAAGTGCTACGCAGTTTATGGGGTGAAATGTTTTTTGGTGTGACGCCTATGGCATATTTTTTTACCATATTTTGCACAGCACGAACCGTAATGCGCGTGCCTTGCAAAGACAGAAATAGTGCGTCATCATTTTCTTCTTTTGGCAAGGTTGTTTTTCGTTGTTCCAAATAATCTAACAAAGTCTCTTTTACCTCGTCACCGAAATATAAAAACACTTCGTTTCCGCCTTTTCGAAGGACTTGGATGGCGTTATTTTTAAAGTCGATATCTTTTATATTTATGCCAACACATTCTGAAACACGCATACCTGTACCCAAAAGGAGAGTGGCTATTGCCAAATCTCTTTTTTTGGTGCGTTCGTGTGATTGTTTTTGGCGATCAGTCAGTTGGTTGCCTAATTCCACGGAGTCCAAAAAGTCTGCCATTTCATTTACATCCAACCGAACAATTTGTTTGCTATGGATTTTTGGTAAATCTACAATCGTGGCGGGGTTTGCAATGATTAATTTTTTCTTATAAAAGAACTTAAACATAGAGCGGATTGCTGCCAACTTTCTAGACTTCCCTTTTTCGTCATTGTGCAATTCGGTGGCGTTTTCGGGGTTTTGGTAATCGGGCCTTATGTAGTAGGAAAGATACTCCATAAAACAATCGATATCGTTAGAAGTTATTTCGTTTAAGTGATTTACGGTAAGTTTTTTTGGTTCGATGCCACCGAGTGTGTGATGTTCTTCATAAAGGTATCGAAAAAAAATACGTAAGTCATAGCCGTAACCTAGCCTTGTTTTGGTGGAGGTTGTTAATGCGATGCCTCTGAAAAATTCTGTTAAAAAAGGAGGGAGCTCTCTTTGAAGTTCCCTAAGTTTTTGCGTTTCTTTGTTTTTTAAATCTTCGTGATATGTCGACATGGATTATATCTCTCCATTCCAGCCTTTCAAATTAGAGCGTTTGATTGCACCAAACACTTTTTCTTGTAAATTATCATAATCTTTTGAAAGCTCTACCAAAAGCTCTTTTGTTTCTTGACGTTTTGTATTTCCATCGGCAAGACAGGGATTTTTGACAATATTGAGCTCATTTTTTACAACAAAGCTCTTTGCTTCCCCTTCGGGAACGTACATCAAAGGGCGAATGGAATATAATTTTTTTCTATCCAAAAAGCTGACAGGAGCAAAACAGTTTACACGACCTTCATAGAACAACGACATAAAGAAGGTTTCTACAACGTCGTCCTTGTTATGCCCTAATGCTACTTTGTTACAACCTAATTTTTCTGCTGCATCATTTAAGGCACCTTTACGCATCTTGGCGCAGAGGGAACAAGGATTTTTTTCTTTTCTTTCTTCAAAAACGATGTGTCCGATATCTGTGTGGACAACGGTGTAGTTTACACCGATTTTATCGCAAAGGGCTTGAATTGTATCAAATTCTGCTCCGGGTAGCCCAAGAGAAACGGTGATGGCTTCGATTTCAAAGTGTTTGGGGTAAAAGCGTTGTAAATTTCTTAAAGCGATTAGCAGACAGATACTATCTTTTCCGCCAGAAACACCAATACCGATTTTATCACCTTCTTCGATCATATTATAATC
>JBKEAS010000218.1:0-10928 GCA_047972635.1 Anaerotignum sp. | reverse complement strand
CCTTCACGGAATGCCGGAGTTGCTAGCTTATAAACTTCAACCAAACAATCACGAGAAGTGTTGCCCACATTCGTTAATGTAGCTTTGAAGTCAATCATATCTCCCACATAAACATCTTTGTAACAAACAACATCTTCATACCCAAGACAAAGAGACTCATCTCCGTCTACCAAAATCATTTCTTCCGTTTCCACATCGCCAATGAAATCGAACTGACGGCCAATAGGGATTAGCCCATCTTGGTCAGCACCGTCGGCAGTGGTCATATTATAGCTTAGTACGGATACTTTTCTCATACTTCAATTCTCCTTTCGCCTATACCCACAAATGTATTGGTTAATACACCATTTATTTTAACACCAATAATAGGTGAGCAGAAAAACTCACCTATTATATCAATCACATCAATCAAGCCTCTTTAATCGCTTTGATTGCTTCAATCATCATAGGAACAACTTTAAATAAATCGCCTGTAATACCATAATCTGTGCAATCAAAAATTGGAGCTGTTTCGTCTTTGTTTACCGCAATGATAATTTCAGAATCCTGCATACCAGCCTTATGCTGAATTGCACCGGAAATACCAAGTGCTACATAAATTTTAGGATGTACTGTTTTACCGGTTTGCCCCACCTGATGGTCAGCAGGTAGCCAGCCGGAATCAATCACTGCACGAGAGCCACCAACAACGGCATTTCCAAATGCATCAGCAAGTTTTTGTGCAAGCTCAATACCACCCGCTACATCCTTACTAATACCACGACCCACAGATACCACGATTTCAGCACCGATCAAATCAACGATTTTTTTCGTTTCTTTTACAAGGTCAATGACCTTTGTTTTCAAATCTGCATCTGTAATTTCAACCTTACCCATCACAACTTCACACGCATCTGCCTTTGCTTGGCTAAATTCTGATTTTTTCATAACCCCAGGTCGTACTGTAGACATACAAGGACGGAAACGAGGACAAATAATCGTTGCCATCAAATGCCCACCAAAAGCAGGACGGGTCATTTTCAAATTCATATCTTCCATGGGAAAACTCATATTTGACACATCTAAGGTAGAAGATGTAGTCAAGAAATCCACATAATTTTTCATATCAATATCAAGATGCGTACAATCGGCTGTAAGCCCTGTCTGCAAGCGTGCCGCACATCTTGGACCAAAATCACGACCAATGTTTGTCGCACCAATTAGAACAACTTCTGGTTTTTCTTCCATTACTACGTCACAAAATACTTTTACATATGCGTCAGTGGTATAAAATTGTAGTTCCGGATGATCACAAACAATAATCTTATCCGCACCATATCCACCTAATTCTTTTGCAAGAGCTTCTACTTTATGTCCAAGTAAAACGCCAACCAATTTCGAACCACGTTCGTCTGCAAGTTTTCTACCCTCTGAAAGAAGCTCAAAATCTGTATTTACAAGTTTACCCTCTCTTTGTTCACAAAAAACCCAAATATCCTTAAAAGCATTGATATCAGAACTATTAAAACCCATTATCAGCTCATCTCCTTTCGGTTAAATGATATGTTTATTTTTTAATCTGCTAACCAAATCTTGCACTTTTTCTTTGTCGGTCCCCTCAAGCATAATGCCAACACCTTTTTGGGGAGGAGTAAACGACTTGAAAATATTTGTCGGTGAGCCTTTCAAACCAATGGTATCCAACTCAATCAATGGTTCATCCTTAAGTGCTTCGTAATCCAAAATCACAAAAGGCTTGCTATAGCACTCCATAATTCCGTTTAAAGTCATGTAGCGAGGTGTAATACTGTCATCCTTGATACAAGTAATCAAGCAAGGTGTTTGGGCTTCAACCATCATATAACCATCTTCTAGCATACGTTTGACAAGAACAGATTTACCATTCTTAGTGATTACAGAAGCATATGTAACTTGGGGAATGTCTAGTTTTTCTGCAATCTGAGGTCCAACCTGTGCGGTGTCGCCGTCAATCGCCTGCCTGCCACAAAAAATCATATCTTCATCAGAAATACCAGTTTTACGGATTGCTGCAGCAATAATTTGTGAAGTAGCAAACGTGTCTGAACCACCAAATTCACGAGCAGAAATTAAAATTGCATCATCTGCACCCATTGCAATGATCTCTCTTAACATTCCTTCTGCTGGCGGAGGACCCATGGTAACGACTGTCACTTGGCAATCTGTTGTGTCTTTTATTTTCAAAGCTTGTTCAATTGCACTCATATCATCTGGGTTAATAATCGCCGCCATGGAGGCACGATTTAATGTACCATCCGGGTTTACAGCTACTTTCCCAGATGTATCAGGAACTTGTTTTACACAAACATAAATTCTCATAATCTACTACACTCCTTCTTATCTTTTTAATACTTCTCTGGCGATTACAACTTTATGGATTTCTGAAGTACCTTCATAAATTTCAGTAATCTTTGCATCACGATACATACGTTCTAACGGATAATCCTTCATAAATCCGTAACCACCGTGAATTTGTAGTGCCAAGTTCGTAACAAAACGTGCATTTTCAGCTGCGTTCAATTTACACATAGCAGACTCTTTTGTAAAAGGCTTTCCAGCATCTTCGAGGTAAGCTGCGTATTCAACCAAAGCTCTCGCTGCTGCAGTTTTTGTTGCCATATCCGCAATATACCACTGAATACCTTGTAAATTTGCAATCGGTTTACCAAACTGCACACGTTCATGTGCATATTTAACAGACAAATCAATGGCACCTTCCGCAATACCAATTGCCTGTGCACCTACGCCAATTCTAGCCCCATCCAAAGCTTCCATCGCAATTTTAAATCCTTTGCCTTCTTTTCCAAGTAAATGAGAAGCCGGAATACGACAATCTTCAAAAACAAGCTCTGCTGTTTCAGATCCTGCAATGCCCATTTTGGACTCAATCTTACCAATTGTAAAACCTGGTGTTCCTTTTTCTACTAAAAATGCGGACATACCTTTCAAACCTTTTTTTGGTTCAGTTAATGCAAAAATCACAAGAACGCCCGCTCTACCGCCACCGGATATAAAGCATTTTGTTCCATTTAAGACATATTCATTTTTTTCTTGATCGAAAATAGCCGTTGTTTTTACACCGCCTGCGTCAGAGCCTGCATTCGGTTCAGTCAGAGCAAACGCTCCCAATTCTCCGCCTTTTGTTAATCTTGGGAGAAATTTTTGTTTTTGTTCCTCAGTGCCATATTTTAAAATGGCTTGAGGTGCAATCAGATGAATAGACAATATAGAAGCAGATGCCATACATTTTTTACCAAATTCAGAAACAGCGATTACTTTTTCTAATGTAGCACCACCAGAACCACCATATTGTTTTGGAATACCAATCCCCGTTAAACCAACAGCTGCCATTTTTTTAAAGTTTTCAGCAGGGAAAGTATGTTCACGATCAATTTCTTCTGCAACGGGCTCCAATTCGTTCTCGGCAAATTGGCAAGCAAGTTTTTTCAACATTTCTTGTTCTCTCGTTAATGAAAAATCCATTCTTTTCATCCTTTCTTAATTGACGTTATGTAGAAACATTGCATTGTGCATAGCTTTGGTATAAACAACTACATTATAAAAAACCAAAACAATTTACTCCAACCCTTCCCTATAAGAAGTATATTTCATTTATAACCTATACTTTCACTGGAATGTCAATTCCAATATTTTAAAAAAATAATTTATAAATACTGTTTTTTCTGAAAACCTTCCTAAGGAAGAAACTTCATTCACATTTTAAAATAAAGATATATACATAAGCACTAAAAAATTCAAAAAATACACCAAATTTTATACTTATACATCTTAAATCTTGCGAATAAAAAAATACATCCGTAATTTTTCCTTAGAATAAACTAAAAATGCATCAAATACTATCACTATTAACTTTACACTGGGTAAAGATATTCTATATAAAATAATAATCAGAATAACCTCCTTTTCCTCCTATTTTAACCTTATACTAAGGTAAGGTCCTATTTCATACACAAAAATTTATTTAGCCCTTTTGGAACAGGCGAGTATGTGTCACGAATAGAAAAAAAAGCATTGAAAAAATTAAATATTGCTTTAGAGCATTAATCAGGGCCATACCCTGATACATATTATTTTTTCCAATAAAAAAAGCAGGTCAAAGACCCACTTTTCTTATTCACCCTTCATAAAAATGTTTTCCGTCAGCAATAATACGCAAATTATTTTTTAAAACGGCAATCTCCTCATCTGAAAAACACTTCAAAACTTCTTCATTTACGCTATCAATAATCTTTGTAATCGGTTCTTCCAACTCTTTTCCTTTTTCCGTAGGAACAACCCTAACTTCACGCCGATCCTCTTTGTTGATTACTCGATTAATCAAACCTTTTTTTTGCATACGGTCAAGCACACCTGAAATCGTAGATGTCTCCAAACAAAGAATTTCAGAAATTTGTTTTGGAGTAGCAAATTCTCTATGCCATAAACAACTCAATACACCATATTGGGAAGGCGTAATATCATGCTCAGCCAACTTAGAGTTTAGATACTGAAAAACAGAATGCTGTGCCGTAGTCAATAGATAGTTGATACACTGTGTCAATTCCATAAGCTTACCCTTTTCCTTTTTTAAGTCTATTGTATTAGGATAGCTGTTTTAACGACAAAAATCAAGTTTTTTATTTCGTATCATCCATAATTTTACGTAAAATATCAAATTCTTGCACAGCCTTGTCAAATTTCATTGTCAGCCTTTGTTGTGGATGCGGCGCAGCGTCAACAAAGTTCCCCCATTCATCCCACATGCTTTGAACCGTCATAGTAAATGGTTCCGCCTTTGCTCGCATAACCTCAATTTCATCCCCGACTACAAACTTATTACGCTGTTCAATCACCGCAATGCCTGTTTCCGGATTACTATCTTCTTTGACAATACCAATAAAGTCAAATCCACGAACATAGGTATTTGTTTCATACATCTGCTGATTTCCATCCGGCTTTTGATAGTAAAACCCTTCTGTATATTCTCTATGGCTAGCCTTAGACACTTCTTCCATATAATATGAGATCTTTTTCTGGTACAATTCTGGGTCTAATAGATAATCATCAATGGCTTGACGATATGCCCTAACTACAGTCCCCACATAAAAAGGAGTTTTCATACGTCCTTCTATTTTCAAACTCATAATTCCTGCCTCAATAATTTCTGGAATATGCTCAATCATACAAAGATCTTTAGAATTATAGATATATGTCCCTCTTTCATTCTCTTCAATTGGCATATACTCACCCGGTCTTGTTTGTTCAACCAAATGATACCGCCACCTACAAGGATGTGAACACGCCCCTTTGTTTGCATCTCTGCCACTTAAATAATTGCTTAGAAGGCATCTGCCGGAATAAGAAATACACATCGCTCCATGAACAAAAGCCTCGATTTCCATGTCCTCCGGAATGTTTGCTCGAATTTCTTTCACCTCAGCAAAAGAAAGTTCTCTTGCGGTTACAACACGCTTTGCACCAAGCTGATACCACATCTTCGCACTCATATAATTTGTATTATTTGCCTGCGTAGAAATATGAATTTCCATATTGGGCACAACCTCTTTTGCAACCGAAAATACACCCAAATCAGAAATGATTAGAGCATCGGCACCAATTGCTTCTATTTCTTTAAAATATTCAGCCATGCCCACAAAATCGTCATTATGTGCCACAATATTTGCCGTAATATATACCTTAACGCCATGCTCATGGGCAAATTTTATACCTTCTGCCATTGAGTCTATGTCAAAGTTTTTTGCCTTTGCACGAAGCCCATATGCCTCTCCGCCGATATATACAGCATCCGCACCATATAAAACTGCAATTTTTAACTTTTCTAAATCTCCCGCCGGAGCCAAAAGTTCCGGCTTATTCTGTTTCAACATTTTTTATTTCTCCCTCTATCTCTTTTGTTTTATAGCAAAGAGCCATCCCGTCACCAATAGGGATAATCGAAGTTTCCAGTGCTTGGTTGTGTGTAATATCCCAAAGGAAGCTTCTTAATCGTTTATGGATAGTGCGTTGCCTTCTTGGAACGCTATAACGAGTTTGTGCAATGGTACCTCCTTGCAAAACATCATCAACAATCAACATCCCACCTACCGGCAGTAAACGTAAACAATGAGGCAAAAAACTACTATATTGCCCCTTTGCTGCATCCAAAAAAATCACATCATATGGTCCTTCTAAAGTTGGCAATATATCCGCCGCATCGCCCTCTAATATAGTAATGACATCTTTTAGTCCCATTCTTTCAATATTAGGACGTGCATCCTTTAACATAACTTCAAACCGATCAATGGTAGTAACCGTACCGCCCGGTTGCAAATATCTACTCATAAGCCCTGCTGAAAAACCAACCGCCGTACCAATTTCCAAAATATGCTTTGGTTGCTTCATAGAAAGCAAAACGCTAATTAGTCTGGCTGTTTCCAAAGGAACAATTGGAACATTTGCGACATTTGCTTCTCTTTGTATTTCACCAAGCGTACCATCATACATCGGCATAATAGAACGTAAAAAGGTGTTCATGGTTTCATCTGTTACATAATTCATTTCATTCTCTCCCAAAATTAATTCCCACTTGCCTTATAAACTTCCTTTGCTTTTAAAAATTCATCGTATGTTTCACAAAATACATGGTTATCTTTCCCTTTTGCTTCAACCACATAATAAATATAATCGTTATCCTCAGGATAAAGTGCTGCTTTAAAAGATAACTCACCAGGGCTAGAAATAGGTCCTACTGGGAGCCCCGTCACTTGGTAAGTATTATATGGTGACTCATACTGCAAGTCTACAGTGGTAATGTCTTCCTTAACAATCCCCATTGCATATAAAACGGTAGCATCTATCTGTAGTGGCATACCGCCTTCTAATCTATTATAAATAACACCTGCAGCACGTGGACGCTCATCGTCTAGCTTGATTTCTTTTTCAATAACCGATGCAATTGTAACCAATTCATCTAAAGTATATCCACTAGAAGCCACCACATCTTGATATTCTTGTGTATACATTTGTTCAAAGCGTGCTAACATTGCTTGAATTAGGTCATTGGCAGTGGTTGTTTCCTTAATATAATACGTATCCGGGAATAGATATCCTTCAAGCTTAAAGTCTCTATCCGGTAAATCTTTTACAAATTCAAAATCAAAAATCCCAGTATTGCATTCTTCAATAAATTCTTCCGCAGTACAAATCCCCATTTCCTCAGCACGCTGTGCAATTTGTTTTGTTGTATAGCCTTCTGGTATGGTGATTTTCAACTCATTATAGACAGCTCCTGTTTGCAAAAGTTCCATAATCTGCGTTTCATTTAATCCCTTGTCTATTTCATAAGTACCTTGTTGGTAAGTCCCATCAAAGCCCCCATTCTTGCTATTCAGACGAAACATAAACACACTATTGATCAGTTTATTTTCCTTCAAAATAGCAGCAATGTCCTTCGTCGTTGAACCTTCTGGGATAGTCACTGTGACAGTTTCTCCTGTTAATTGTGCTTCTTCATTCGGGCTTGACATTAAATTCTTTGACACTGTAAAACTCAAGCAACCTATTGCTATCAAAATGAGCACAAAAATTAAAGTTTTCAACATTTTTGTTCTACGACGTTTTTTCTCTCTTTTTTGTCGTCTTTCTCGTAATCTATTTTGTTCGCTATTATAATCCATTTCTAGATTTTCTCCTTTCTTGTTGCAGAAATCTGTTTTATTATACAATTTTATTTCATTTCAGACAACATTATTTTACAATCTAAGTGATAACGTAAATTTCTTTTTCATATTTCTTAATAATATTGCAGAACTTACAAAAATTGCTATAATAGAAATTGACAAAAATCATTTGTTCTTTTTTTCATTCCAATCAGGAAGCCTTGTCCTTACACAACAAATTGCGAATACACACACCAAAATCTTTTCTGTTTATGAGTAAATGACATTTTTAGTCTCTCATTCCATGAAATAATTTTGGTTTTCATATTTTCAGAACGGAGGACCCATATGAACTATCCAGAAAGCATCTTCTACTTAGAGCAAGAAATCGGATTTACCTCCCGCCCTGGTTTAGAGCGAATTACAAATCTAATGAATAAATTAGGCAATCCAGAAAAAAAACTCAAAACCATTCACATTGCGGGGACAAATGGAAAAGGTTCTGCAACGGCAATGCTTTCTTCTATTTTGAAAGAGTCTGGTCTTAAAACCGCAAGCTATACCTCACCCCACCTTGAAAAATATAATGAGCGTTTTGTTATAAACGGAAAAGAAATTTCCGACAAAGATTTTACAAAAATAATTACCCAAACCAAGCAAGCTTGTGAGGAATTGGTTTTAGACGGGCTGGAAGCCCCTACACTTTTCGAAGTTGTAACTGCTGCTGCATTCCTTTATTTTGCCAAAGAAAATGTTGATATCGCCATCTTTGAAGTAGGCCTTGGCGGGACGTATGACGCAACAAATATCATAAAAGAACCTCTGCTTAGTATCATTATGTCAATCAGTTTGGATCATACCGAATTTTTGGGCAACACCATAGAACAAATCGCATTAGAAAAGGCAGGTATTATCAAGAAAAATTGTCCCTTGGTGTTGTATTTCCAAGAAGAATTGGTATATAATATTGTAAAGAACAGAGCAGATGCATTAAATGCACCTCTTTATTGCCTAAAGAATAGCGAAATCAACATTTTAACGCAAACTTTAGAAGGAACTGTTTTTGAAATTAAAAATTCTCTTTTTCACTATGAGAAACTATTCTTGCCCTTACTTGGCAATCACCAAATACAAAACTGCATTACTATTTTAGAATGTTGCGAGGTTTTGAAAAAAAACGGCATCGCTTTAACAAAAAAACAAATTCAAACAGGTATCGCCAACGCTTCTTGGCCCGGCAGAATGGAAATTTGTAATAACAAACCTTTGCTTTTGCTAGATGGCGCTCATAACGTGGACGGAATTGCACGCTTGGCGGAAAATATACATACCTATTTTCAAAACAAAAACATCACCTTAGTATTAGGTATTCTAGGCGACAAAGAATATGAGAAAATGGCAAGTCTTATCATACCTTATGCAAATCAGCTGATTTTAACAGAACCTCACAGCGACAGAAAGCTTGATGCCCAAAAATTAGCTACCACCGTATGTAATAACGAGTTGCCTCTCTATATTGAACCCGAACTTCATAATGCATATCAAACAGCACTAAAGATTACAAATGAAGAAGATGTTATTCTTTGTTGTGGTTCTCTATACATGGTTGGTGCTCTTCGTTCCTATATATTGTCAATTTAACCAAGGAGGTAACATCATGTTCAACTTTAAAGATGAACTTACAAAATATCAGCCCTTACTCGAATTAGAGCAAATCGAAGATGCCCTGCACCCCAACCAATTAAGAGACTTGGTTGATATCCTCGAACATATTGCAAAAGATAAGAAAAATGATACTTCTCAAGAATAAACCAAAGGAGCGATAAAAATGAGATGCCCCAATTGTGGATTTAATTTTTCCGAAGGCTACCTCTGTCCATCATGCGAAATCGATACCTTTGTTTTCCTTAAAACTAGAAATTCATCTATTCGTTTATATAATGAAGCGTTAGAAATGGCTAAGGAACTGGATCTTTCCGGAGCAATAGAGAAGTTAGAACAAAGCCTTCTTTTTGATAAAAATAATATACAAGCAAGAAACCTTTTAGGACTGATTTACTGCGAAATAGGTAGAATTGGAGATGCATTAAAACATTGGATTATTAGCACATCCATCATGAAAGAAAATAACATTGCTGTTGGCTACATGGAATTTTTCCAAAAAAACGGACAAAAAATGGAAAAATATAACGAAGCGGTTATGATGTATAATCAAGCCCTTTTGTACTTGAATAGTGGCAGCGAAGATATGGCAATTATTCAATTGAAAAAAGCAGTAGATTATAACCCCAAATTTTTAGATGCCTATACCCTACTAACTTTATGTTGTCTTGAAGAAAACAACAATAAAAGAGCGCAACACTTCATTGATGTTGTTTTAAAAAAGGACAAATACAATCCTCTTGCATTAAGTTATCTAAAATACACTAGTGGTTCTTCAACGAACATCATGCGAAAAAAACCTCTCCGTTCTGCAGAAAAGAATGAAGATCCAAAAGCAGATTCTATAAAACGAACAGATAGTGCCCCACCCATGCCAAGATACAAACGCAAGGGAAAAATAAGCGGTGTTTTGGAAAAACGTGATATTTTTTCTTTCTTAGCTGGAATTTGCACTACCACCATTGTGATTGTTGTTTTGGTTATGCCTGCAATTAACAGTGAAAAAGATAAAGCCATGGCAGAACTCCAAACGCAAGTAGATAACTACGCCGGAAAAACACAGATGACACCCGAAGAAGTTTTGACTATGAGAACCGAGTTAGAAACTTTACAAGCAGAAAATAAGGTATTGCGTAGTGAAGAAACAAAACAAGCAAATTTGGAGCTATTGCAAACAGCCGTATCTCAAATGACAGACAACAATTTCGAGGCTTGTGTTGTCACATTAGACTCGATAGATACCACGGGATTTAGTGAAGAAGATCTAGCAAAATATAATTCCGTTAAAGCAACTGCCTACCCTAAAGCTGCCGATAGTTTCTATACAAACGGGAAAAGTGACTTTCTAAGCAATAACTATCCAGAAGCCAAAATCAACTTAGAAACTTCGTTGGTATATGCTACAAATGAAAATTTCTTAGATGACACTTATTTTTATTTAGGTAAGATAGCAGAAAATGACAATGATATCGAAACAGCAAAAACGTATTATCAAAAAGTTATCACAGAATATCCAGACTCAAATCAACTTGCAAATTCCCAAAATGCCTTAGGGCAACTGATCGAATAAACTACTCCAAATTAAAAAAG
>JBKEAS010000209.1:0-1796 GCA_047972635.1 Anaerotignum sp. | reverse complement strand
GTTATTTTTTCAAAATCCTTTTCTCGTAATAATATAAATAAACTTTCAACTATATATGATTTCATCATGTCTGTATTTACATTTTTTCTTTTCATAAGCAACAATTCCTCTCATCTGTTGCGTTTAAAAGCTTTTCTCATATAAAATATTGACTAAGCCCTTTACAAATGCTATATTTCGCTTAAGCAACAAATATTGCACAAATAAAGCTAACACCTAAACTATTATTTGTCAATAAAGGAGATCAAGATGACTAACATTTATAGCGACTTATTCAATTTACAGATGTAATTGAACTATAAAACGATCACTGCATCAATACTTGCTATACTCTGATGAAGCCGTACTAATCCAAACTGGTACGACTAGCAGTGCAGCAAAAAATTTACCAAAAATCAAAGAACTTCTTGGTGATAAAAAAATCAAGTATATCCTGATCTCACACTTTGAATCAGATGAATGTGGCAGTTTGTCTGTAATACTAAACGAATTCCCTGATGCCCTTACAGTATCTTCTGAAACTACAGCCCGACAATTATATGGTTTTGGAATAGCTCGTAACATAAAAATTATAAACCCAAACGAAACTTTTATAACGTCAAATTTCGATTTCCAAATAATAGGATACCCTTCTGAAATGCATCTTTGGGAAGGTTTACTTTTCTTTGAAAAAACAAGAGGAATTTTCTTTGGAAATGATTTGATCTTCCAAATGGGTGAAACGCATGGACTTGTTGCAGATTCAAGCTGGGAAAATGTGCTTTCATCGCATTGCCAAAATGCATTACCTGTTAAGACTTTACAAGAAAAATTAATGACTGACTTAAAAACCATAATGCCTACGTTCATCGCAACTGGGCCTAGTAGCTGCTTTAATATAATAGAATAAATATATAAATCCTACAGACATTGTTTACCATCTGTAGGATTTTTGGGGTAGTTTTATTTATCATATTTCCTGTGTCATCTGCTGCCTTACTCTCTGTCTTTCTATCTATTACTTTTGTTGCAATGACTTGTAGCAAAATTGTAGCTGTCATTAAATATATCTTATTTTAGAAACAAAAAATATAATACAATAATTGCAGCAAATTTTTCATTTATATTTATAAAGTAACCAATGTTACATATCTTATCTTAATAAGTTTATCACATAGTTCATTCTCCCATCTGGGGAAAATATTTTCTTTCATAAAAATTTTATTAACAAATTTACAATCTGAAACCAACTACTCAGCTTCCACATTTTATTTTTTCAAAGGAACAATAATTCGATCACCCGATCTTATGTTCTCCGAAACCATTCCATTCATTGACATAATTTCACGAACCATATGTTCTGTTTTTTGCCCCTCATATTTATATTCCTCGGCAATATTCCAAATGGTATCACCGCTGCGAATTAAAATACATTCATAGTATAAATCTCCCGCACTTTGATTTTGACCCGCCAAAACCAAGGGTCCCACCCATAAAATCATCACTACTGTTAATAACAATACAACTTTTCCGTGGACAATTCCTAACCATTTTTCGTTCAATATTTTTCTAAAATCCCATTCCATAGCGCATCCCCCTTAACCGAACATATTTTCTTCTGTGTCTCAATAATATCCGAACAGGATTTCTTTGTCAATGGTTTTTTCATTTTTTTCCGAACGTAGGTTTGATTTTGTGAGAATAGTATGATATACTACAAAAAAAGAAACTTTGCATCTTTGCATAATGGCTAGTATAAATTTTCTTAGTCTACAAAGTCTATATATAAGGAGTGTTTTGATGAGCGATTTGTCACA
>JBKEAS010000345.1:0-4971 GCA_047972635.1 Anaerotignum sp. | reverse complement strand
TCTTCTATTGCAAAAGGTACGATGGATGAACAGAAGTTTATGGATAGTATTAAACGATATGTATCATTTTTGGTGGGAGATGCTGCCAAAAGAAAAACAGATGTTGTTTTTGCTGAGGAAGTAAAAAAAGGAAAATCAAAAGGAGGAAAAGTTCTTGGGAAATGTCCTGTTTGTAAAGAAGGGGACGTTCTTGAGAATACAAAAGCTTATTTTTGCGGAAGGTGGAAATCGGGCTGTAAATTCACCATCTGGAAAGATAGTCTTAATCCCTATGGGATCAATTTGACAAATAAAATGCTCCAAACAGTATTAAAGGATGGGAGAATTCCTGATGTTGTAGCATCTTTACCACAAACAGGCGAAAAAGGAAAGGCAACCATGATTTTATCTGCCGATGGGAAAGGGCGGATCGAGTTAATGGATTTTATGAGAGATGTGGAGAATGAAAGTGAAGATACCCATTTTCCAAAGGAAGGAGAGCAAAAATAAATGAACAGTATGTACCAAGTGTTAGGAGTTGCTCCAGAAGTAGAGAAATTCTGCGAAAGCGTTTTGGAGAATTTAAAGGAAAGATTTAATGATATTGACTCTATTGCAGAGTACAACCAATGTAAGGTGATTGCAGCAATGCAAAAAGAACGAGTGGATGCAAGTTGTTTTGCAGGGAGCACTGGTTATGGCTATAATGATTCGGGGCGAGATACTTTGGAGAAGGTATACGCTGCTTGTTTTCAGACAGAGGCGGCTTTGGTTCGTCCTCAGATTACTTGTGGTACGCACGCTCTGGCGATTGCATTATCGGCAAATTTATTGCCAGGGGATGAACTTCTCTCACCCGCAGGCAAACCTTATGATACCTTAGAAGAGGTTATAGGGATAAGGCAATCACCATGCTCATTAAAGGAATATGGCGTGAGCTATCGTCAAGTTGATTTGCTAGAGGATGGTGGCTTTGATTATGATAATATTCGAAAAGCAATAAACGAAAAAACGAAAGTGATTACCATTCAGCGTTCAAAAGGCTACCAAATGCGGCCAACCTTTTCTGTTGATAAAATTGGTCAATTGATTTCTTTTGTAAAAGAAATTAAGCCGGATGTAATTTGTATGGTTGATAATTGCTATGGTGAATTTGTTGAAATTATCGAGCCTTCTAATGTGGGGGCAGATATGATTGTAGGTTCTTTGATTAAAAATCCAGGTGGTGGCTTGGCACCTGTTGGCGGATATATTTGTGGTACACAAGCGTGTATCGACCGTTGTGCATACCGTTTGAGTGCTCCGGGGCTAGGACAAGAAGTTGGGGCTAGTTTAGACGTTATGCGGTCTTTGTATCAAGGATTTTTTCTTGCACCAAATGTAACAGCAGGGGCATTAAAGGGTGCTATTTTTGCAGCAAATGTTTATGAAAAATTAGGATTTGCAGTTATTCCAAATAGTACAGAATCGCGTCATGACATTATTCAGGCAGTTCAATTGGGTAGTGCTGAGGGCGTTATCGCTTTTTGTGAAGGCATTCAAGCGGCGGCACCAGTGGATAGCTATGTAAAGCCTGTGCCTTATGATATGCCTGGGTATAATTGCGATGTTATTATGGCTGCAGGCGCATTTGTACAGGGATCTTCCATCGAACTGAGTGCTGATGGACCTATTCGACCACCATATGCTGTTTATTTTCAAGGCGGATTAACTTGGTATCATGCTAAGTTTGGTATTATGATGTCTTTACAGCGTTTATATGAAAAAGGTTTGGTTAGCCTAGAGGATAGGATTTAACATTAAAAAAACAGGGTATTTTAAATAGAGGTATCCTGTTTTTTTTTGAAAAAAGTTTGATTATATCCGATCTTTTTTTGATAAAAAGGTTGTTATGTTTTCTTTTGAAAAACACCCAAGAAATAGCAGGAAAACCAGATACAATAAACCCATGGCTATTAATGAGAGCACAAAAAGCAACTTTGAAGGTGTGGAAATTTGAATAACGTAGCGGATAAGCAATCCCGATGCAGATCCAGCCAAAAGTGGCTTAATAAAACAGTCTGCCAAATTTGGAAAAACACCTGTAAGCGAGTGTAGCTTATGTAAACAAGCGATTACAGAAAATACCATTCCACCTGCCCAAGCAACCAAAAAAGCAGGTATGCCATAAAGTGGCATAAAAAACCAAATGCCACCAATGGTTATCGCTGAGGCAAACATATTGCTTCGAAATAGAAAAAATTGCTCACCCATGCCGTTTAAAAGCCCATGTAAGGTTGTTTGGGCATACAAAAAAGGGCAAATAAATGCCAAAGGGAATAATATTTCTCCTAGATTTTGACGATTGTAAACGATATAGCAGATTTCTCTTGAGAAAACGGCAAATAGTGCTGTTGCCCCAATGCCTACGATAAAGGTAAAGAGAAAAGTTACGGAAACGGTACGTCGAATACGCTCATTTTGATGCACAGCACATGCTTCAGAAATTTCTGGAATCAAGGAAATAGAGGCGGCTACCAAACAGGCAGAAGGTAATAAAATTAAAGGCATTGCCATACCTGTCAGTTCACCATAAGAACTGAGTGCTTCTACTGCATTTTGACCATAAAGCTGTAATTGACGAGGGATTAATATGTTTTCGGTAGTTGCAAGCAAGGAGCCTATAATTCTTGTGGCTGAAAGGGGCAGTGCCATGCTTAAAATCATACTGCAACTAGCAAGGGCCGAAAGTGTAGGCCTTTTGATCATTTTTTTTCTTCGCTTAAAGTGGAAGTAGCTGATTGCAACAAAAGAAAAAGATAAAAATTCGCCCAATACAACACCGGCAATCGCAGCACAACAAGCGTAGGCTAATCCCATTGGTACAAAAATTCCGGCTAATAAATAGATAGTTAGAATACGGATGAATTGTTCCAAAACTTGAGATAGGGCAGGAATTACGGCATTTTGTAATCCTAGAAAAAAACCTCTAAAACAAGATCCTGCCGCCATAAAAGGAATTGCAAATGAAAGCAAGCGCAAAGATAAGGCAGTACGGTTGTCTTTTAAAATACCTAAAGCAATTTCATCAGCAAGAAGAAATAGGCATCCCGAAACAATGATACTGACTAATACGGAAAGTGCGATAGACTGCTTTACAATTCGTCCGATATTTCCGGATTGACCCCTGATATTTTCTTGGGCGGTTAAACGAGAGATGGTGGTAGTAAAGCCTGCTGAGGTGATACTCCAGGTTAAGATGTAGATGGGCAATATTAATTGATATAGCCCCATGCCTTCGGCACCAATTGTGTTAGACATAAATATTCTGTAGAAAAACCCCATGAATTTTGTTATTAGATTTGCTATTGTTAAGATAAGCGTGCCCGTTATGATTGCTCTTTTACTCATTTCATCACCCTGTGTACAAATATTGTTATATATCTATGAAGAATGACATTAATTCAGTCATACTTTTTTAAAAAGATAATAGAATGTAAAGAAATGTGAAAGAAGGTAAAATAATTTGAAATATGATGAAAAATATTAGGCAAAGTGTTGACAAATTTGTAAGTGGAATGTATACTAATGCTACAAATACATAATGCTAGTTGATATACAAGGGAGATCTTATAGGTAATGTGTAAGAACCGATGGAGCAATCCAAAAGTGCCGTTTTTGGAGAAACTTTCAGGTATCAGTATCTTGTATGGATAGAGCTCTGGAGAGAGTCTCTTAAAAGAGGCCACCGTCGAAGTAAAGCTTTCAGGTGAAAATACAGAGGATATATAGGCTTAATTCTGTCTATATATCCTTTTTTATTGCAAATATATCAAGGACTTTTAGGAATTATTCAACTATTTAAACAGTGGGAGGTTAGAGTATGGAAAAGAAACAAGAATTGCAAAAAAATCTTGGCATGTCTACAGCTATGGCAACAGTAATTGGATGTGTAATTGGTTCGGGTGTTTTTTTTAAACCTCAAGCGATTTACACAGCAACTGGCGGAGCACCTGGATTGGGTATGTTGGCTTGGGTGATTACTGGTTTGGTCTGTATCGCAGCGGCGATGACGTTTGCGGAAGTAGCAATCATGATTCCGAAAACAGGTGGTATGGTTATATATCTTGAAGAAGCTTTTGGTAAAAAAGCAGGGTTTTTAGCAGGTTGGATGCAGAGCATTTTGTTTTATCCTGCTATGATTGCTGCTTTGGCTGTTATTTTCGCACAGCAAGCAACACTTTTCGTAGGAGAGGGATATCAGTTACCAATCGCAATTGCCGGTATTATTGCTATTATTGTGATCAATAGTTTGGGCTCGGCAGTTGGTGGTGGTGTGCAGATTTTATTTACAATTTGTAAATTAATTCCTTTGGTTTTACTTATGGTTTTTGGTTTCCTACGTGGTTCTGGCGAAAATCCTATTTTTTCCCCAATGATCGGTGATGGTTTAAGTCCTGCAGTTGTTTTAGGACAGTTGATGATTGCAATTTTGTTTGCTTTTGAAGGATGGACAAATGTTGGTGCGATTGCTGGTGAAATGAAAAATCCAGGTAAGGATTTACCTATTGCTATCGTTGGTGGTGTAACTGGACTTATGGCGATCTATTTCTTGATTAACTTGGCATACTTATGGGTATTGCCCGCAGACGAATTGATGAATTTAGCTGCGCCTGCATCCGCAGTAGCAATTGCAATTTTTGGTGAAGTCGGTGGTAAAATTATTTCTGTTGGTATTATGATTTCCGTAATTGGAGCAGCAAATGGATTTATTCTTTCAGGTTCTCGTGTAACATATTCCTTGGCTGAAGATGGATCTCTTCCTTTTAGTAGCCAACTTGCAAAAATTAACAAAGCTCAAGTACCTATCAATTCTATTTACTTAATTGGTGGTCTTGCTGCACTATATGCAATCAGTGGTCAGTTTAATAGATTGACAGACTTGGCAGTATTTTCATGCTGGATTTTCTATACTTTGACTTTTGCAGCGGTTATTCGTTTAAGAAAAACAAT
>JBKEAS010000160.1:0-1774 GCA_047972635.1 Anaerotignum sp. | reverse complement strand
ATAAAGGAGCAATGGCATTGTTTGGCGAAAAATATGGCGATGTAGTTCGTGTGGTTGATATGGGTGGATATAGCGTTGAACTTTGTGGCGGTGCCCATTTGACAAATACAGCACAGGCAGGTTCTTTTAAAATTTTATCTGAAAACGGTGTTGCTGCTGGTGTTCGTCGTATCGAAGCGGTAACGGGAACAGAGGCGTTAAAGCATTATCAGACCCAAGAGGATGAATTGAAAGAGGTTTGCCGTAGGGTAAAAGCGACACCAACTAAGCTGTTGGCAAGAGTAGAGCAGTTGGTTGCAGAACAAAAAGAACTGGAAAAAGAATTGGAAAAACTCAAAGCAAAAATGGCAGGCGGTGTTGCCGATGACATTTTAAACAGTAAAATTGATATTAATGGTGTTTCGGTATTGGTTGCTGAAATAAAAGACTTGGATGGCAACGGTATGCGTACCTTAGGTGATCAGTTGAAGAACAAATTGGGTAGTGGCATTGTCGTTTTGGCAGGCGGTGCTGAAGGAAAAGTAAACTTGATGGTTATGGCAACCGATGACGCTGTTGTAAAGGGTGCTCATGCAGGTAATATTATCAAAGAGGCTGCTGCGGTATGTGGCGGCGGCGGTGGCGGTCGCCCGAACATGGCACAAGCTGGCGGCAAGGATGTAACAAAAATTACCGCGGCCTTGGAAAAAGCAAAAGAAGTGATTGCGACACAGATCAAATAATAAGGAATAGGAGAAGCGGTTGTCTTTCAAAAAAAGATAGCCGTTTTTTTTAAAAATATTGATATTGCCAAGAGATGTTTTGTATAAAAAACAATGTATGTTTATGCGCTAAAAAACACAAAATATATCAAATCCTATTGACTTATAAAATAAAACACGGTAAAATAAGTCGTAAGTAAAGCGAAACTTTTCTTACAAATGTAAGAGTAAGTTTCGCTCTTTTTTGTGCGTAAAGAATATTTATGCATAAACGTGTAAAATCATTGGATGGTTTATGAATGCCACACTGGGAGGTGCTTCTATGAATTTGAAAAAGCATTATGACGTAGCAATCATTGGTGGAGGAATCGGCGGTATTATGACAGCGTATCGCTTGATTGAAAAAAATCCAGAAATGAAAGTGCTAATTATGGAAAAGGGTCATGCTATTAAACAACGCCATTGTCCAATCGTAACAGGGAATGTGAAAAAATGTATTAAATGTTCTTCTTGTGCAATTATGGAAGGGATGGCAGGTGCCGGTGCATTTTCTGATGGGAAATATGTTATTTCTACAGAATATGGCGGTTGGCTGACTGAATTTTTAGATCCCCAAACAGTTATTGAATATATTGAACAGGCGGATGCGGCTTTGGTGAAATTTGGTGCAACCACAGAACGCTTTATGCCAAATGATGAATTGAAGTATCTTTGCTTGCAGCATGATTTGCATATGAGCCAAGCACAGCTAAAACATTTGGGAACAGACTGTAATTTTGAAACAATGCGCAAGCTGATTGAATATTTGGAAGATAAGGTTGATATTGCGGTAAACACAGAGGCTACAGATATCAAAAAAGATACAAAAGAAATACATTGTATTCATAAAGGTGTAGCGGATGTCATTACAGCAGAAAAAATCATTTTTGCCGTAGGGCGTGCTGGAAGCCGTTTTTTCTCGGACTGGTGTGAGAAAAACAATATCCCTTTGCAAAACAATCAAGTGGATATTGGTGTGCGCGTGGAACTTCCTTCTATGGTATGGAACCACTTTAGCAAAAAAATCTATGAAC
>JBKEAS010000128.1:0-46362 GCA_047972635.1 Anaerotignum sp. | reverse complement strand
TCCAAAAGAGCGGATCGTTCATATCCGTGAAAACCTTATGATAAAAGGCTTTATATTCTTCATCGGTGCATTCGCTTGGGTTTTTTTGCCACAACGGGGTTGTATCGTTTAATGGCTTTTGATCTTCTGTTTGGTCTGCGTTTTTTTCATCTAGTTTTTTGCGTGCATCTTCTTTTGTTAATGTTGCTGCTTCTTCGGCAGAAACGTGAAGTGTTGTAGCTTCTTTTTTTTCCGCTTCTATTTCCTCTTGTGTAGCTTCTTTTTTGATATCAACAAAAATAGGGATTGGCATAAAGGAGCAGTATTTTTGAAGGGCAGCATAAAGAGTTGCGGATTCTAAAAATTCTTTACCGTCTTCGCCTAAGAATAGGGTAATGGTCGTACCTCTTGTTTGGCGGGTACTACTTTGCATTTCATAATCAATTCCGCCTTCGCAAATCCATTTTGCTGCCTGTGCATCTTTTTGGAAAGAGAGGGTATCAATTTCTACCTTATCTGCGACCATAAAGGCAGAATAAAATCCTAGGCCAAAGTGACCGATGATTTCATTATCTTGTTCCGTTTTTTCTTGGAATTTAGCAAGAAAGTCAGTTGCGCCAGAAAAGGCGATTTGGTTGATATATTTTTTGATTTCTTCACCAGTCATACCTATGCCATTGTCGATGATTTGTAAGGTTTGCTTATCTTGGTCTAAAACGACATGGATGGCAAATGGATCGTTTTGCGTGATATCTGCTTCGCCCATGCGGGAGAGTTTTTCTAGCTTTGTGACTGCATCGCAGGCATTTGATACCAATTCACGGACAAAGATATCTTTGTCTGTGTAGAGCCATTTTTTAATGATAGGTAGAAAATTTTCGCTATTTATTGATAGATTTCCTTTTTCATTCATGTTCCGTAACCTCCTAAAAAATCACAAAATGTGTATCGTTCAAATCATATACTGGTATTTTAGCTAGGATATGGAAAAAAGTCAATACAAAATTAGCACTCAATCAAACAGAGTGCTAACAAAATGGTTTATGTTTCGATTTGTATGGCGATTTGTGTATCTTTAAAGAATTGTAGAATATCTTCATCCCATTGTTTTGTTGTGTTTTGTGTCAAAGAAAACGTCTCTTCTGCAACCGACGTGGTACAAAGCAGAGAGCCATCTCGAAACAGGAAGTTTAAAAAAACTGCCTTGGCATTTGGGTATACTTCGGTTTTGGCTTTTGGCAGCGAAAGAACGATTTTTATGCTTTTGGGTAAGGTTTTTCCTTTTACAAATTGGAATACAATCGGTTTTAAATCTGACCAAAGACAATAGGGTTCGGGGTCCTCTTGGCTAAGATAACTTTCTTCTTTCATGCCATTTATACTAAAGGAAGCGAAAGAGAATACTTCAACTTGACGAACTGTAAAATGGTCAAAGACATCTCCTTTTAAAAGATGTGCCATTAATATTTTTGTATCATGGATACGAAAAGCTAACATAAATTGTTCCTCCGGTATTGTTTGTAAAACTTCGTTTATGAAGTTGGAATTTTAAGCAGAAACTCTTTGCATTTGATTTTACTATGGAAAAAGAAAAAAGACAAATAATATTCAATTTTTTGCAGAGAATAATTAGAAAAATTTGTTTTGGAAATGAATTGCGTTTGTAGACGTGCTATATTATAATATTAGAATTATGAGAAAATAGATTGTAAAAGCTTCAAATGTAGAAAAGGGAAAATGTTTTGAACACTTCTGCATTTCATAAGAAAGTATAAATGATCTTTGAAGGAAGTACAGATTTTGGGAGGGAAATAGCATGGCAGACGAAAAAAGCACGGAGAACAGTGGCTTGGGGGCTACTGGTAACTTTATACATAGTTACATTCAAGAAGATTTAAAGGGAGAGCTTAACAAAATTCATACGAGGTTTCCACCTGAACCAAACGGATATTTGCATATTGGACACGCAAAATCTATTTGCCTAAATTTTGGCTTGGAAAACCTTTACAAAGGAAAATGTAATTTACGTTTTGATGATACAAACCCTGCAAAGGAAGATGTAGAGTATGTAGAGTCTATTCGTGAGGACGTTAAGTGGTTAGGGTTTGACTGGGAGGACAGATTATACTACGCTTCTAGTTATTTTCAGAAGTATTACGAAGTTGCATTGAAGCTGATTGAAGAAGGAAAAGCTTTTGTTTGCGATTTGACAGCAGAGCAAATGCGCGAATATCGTGGTACGCTCAGCACACCCGGTAAGGAGAGCCCTTACCGTAACAGAAGTATTGCGGAAAACTTGGATTTGTTTGGACGTATGAAAAATGGCGAATTTGCGGATGGTTCTCGCACGCTTAGGGCTAAGATTGATGTGACATCTCCAAACATTAACATGAGAGATCCTGTTTTATACAGAATTGCACATGCTACCCACCATACAACAGGTGATGCGTGGTGTATCTACCCTATGTACGATTTTGCACATCCCCTAGAAGATGCAATTGAAGGGATTACGCATTCTATTTGTACTATGGAATTTGAGGACCATCGTCCGTTATATGACTGGGTGATAAAAGAGGCTGGCTTTGACACAAACCCACCTAGACAAATTGAATTTGCCCGTTTGGGTATGACCAACACTGTTATGAGCAAAAGAAAGCTTCGTGCTTTGGTTGAAGATGGCTTGGTTGATGGATGGGATGATCCACGTATGCCAACCATTAGTGGCTTACGTCGCAGAGGTTATACACCCGAGGCAATTCGTGATTTTTGCGAGAGAATTGGCGTTGCAAAAGCCAATAGCATGGTTGACAGTGGTTTATTGGACTATTGCATCCGTGATGATTTGAAGGCGAAGGCAAAAGTTATTATGGCAATTTTAGATCCATTGAAGGTTGTTATTACAAACTATCCTGAAGGCCAAGTAGAAATGATGGAGCTTGAAAACAATCCGGAAGTACCAGATATGGGCGTAAGAACAGCACCTTTTACAAGAGAGCTTTATATCGAAAAGGATGACTTTATGGAAGAACCAGTAAAAAAATTCTTCCGCTTGGCACCAGGGAAAGAAGTTCGCTTAAAAGGTGCGTACTTTGTTACCTGCACAGATTTGATTAAGGATGAGGCAGGAGAGGTTATAGAAGTACATTGCACCTACGACCCAGAGACAAAAAGCGGCAGTGGCTTTGAAGGAAGAAAAGTAAAAGGCACATTACACTGGGTGAGTGCGACCGAAAATGTAGAAGCAACGGCAAGATTATATGACTATATGATGTTGGATAATCCCGAAGATCCTAGCGGAGAGATGATTATGAATCCAAACTCTTTGGAAACAAAGAAATGCTTCCTTGAAACATCAATAAAGGATGCGAAAAAAGGAGATCGTTTTCAGTTTATGCGTAATGGATACTATATTGTGGATACGAAGGATACAACAGAGGAAAAATTGGTATTTAACCGTATTGTATCATTGAAAAGTTCGTTTAAATTATCATAATAATTATGACCAACGGATATGGACTGTTTATATTCGTTGGTTTTTCTTATATGAATTTGATTTGGAAATTAGAGAAATAATGAAAGAAAAGGTTTGAATTTCACGGGATAAAATTTTTTCAAGTCGGATTTCCGAATAAGAATTATTTTGAATGTTTTAATATTTTCTTTCAATTTAGAAAAAGCTTTTTTTATCAACAAGAAATATGGTATACTTTGTTTATATATGAGAACTGGAGAGGATCGTTGTGAGAGAATTACTAGAAAATTGCAATCGTGTTGTGGTAAAGGTTGGTACGTCTACGATTACGTACCCAAATGGACTTCTAAACCTTAAGAGAATAGAAGAACTGGCGTGGGTTTTGACAAACCTTAAAAATAGCGGTAAAGACGTTGTTTTGGTTACCAGTGGTGCCATTGGCGTTGGCTCTGTGCGTATGGGCATGAAGGAACGACCAACTGAAATTAGAAAAAAACAGGCAGCTGCGGCAGTTGGGCAAGCGGTGATTATGCAAATTTATCATAATTTTTTTGACAGGTATAATCAAACGGTTGCACAGGTTTTACTCACAAAAGAAGAAGTGGAAAACCAAAAGCGTTATGAAAATACGCAGAACACGATGGAGACTTTGATGGAGCTTGGGGTTATTCCGATTGTGAATGCCAATGACAGTATTTCTACTGATGAAATTGAAATTTCTGACAATGACAGGCTTTCGGCGATGGTAGCAGAGATCATTGGGGCTGACCTTTTGATTTTAATGACAGATATAGACGGTCTTTACGACAAAGACCCGAGATCAAATTCTGACGCAAAACGTGTTTCTAATGTAGGCTGGGTCACGGATGAAATAAGAAACATGGCAGGGGACAAAGGATCTGCCTTTAGCGTTGGGGGCATGCATACGAAATTGCAAGCGGCAACCATTTGCCAAGAAGCAGGCGTTAAGATGGCTATTGTTTTGGGTGAAGATCCAACAATTATTCATAAAGTGATGAGCGGTGAGGATGTGGGAACATTTTTTCACTGTAAAAACAAGTAAATTATGGAAGGAGTGACAGATATGAGTTATTGCTCAAAATGTGGGAAACAAATATTAGACGAAAGTTTGGGGTGTCCTATTTGCAGTTTAAATGAAAACACTACAAATTTTGACAATCAAGCTAAAACCGAAGTAGAAGTGGTGGAAGAATTTACGGTTGAGGATGACCGTGGAACTTCTCAAAAATTTGAAACGAAAAGTGAAGAAAAAAATTGGGAGGACTATCGTTCTACAGAACCGCAACCTGTTCAGGAACAGACACTTCACGTTGCTTTAAAAATCGTTATTATTATTTTGGTTCTTTTGGCTGGTGGAATTGGTCAGGTTGCAGGTATTATTGCAGGTATTATTTTACTAAAAAGTCCGCTTGAAGATTACCGTAAATTTGGTAAGACTTTAATTGTTGTTAGTTGCGTTATGTTGGCTGTATGGTTGTTATGCTGCATACTTGGTGGATTGTTTGGCCTTGTGGGAAATATGGCTTACTATTATTGATTTGATATGAATATATTTGATTTTTTTGGCTCTGCTGTCTGTCACCAGATTGCAGAGCGTAGTTTTATATTGGGGGAAGAGACGCTTCCGGTTTGTGCTAGATGTACTGGAATATATTCGGGCGTTTTTTTTTCTATGCTTTTCTTTGTTATCTTTGGAAGGCTTAATGGGAATAAGCCATATGCTACTTTGGCAATGATTATTGGTGCTTGTTCTTTTATTCCGATTTCTATTGATGGGTTTTTTAGTTATGCGGGATTTTGGGAGAGTAACCAATTTTTAAGAATGGTGACGGGGACGTTTGCGGGAGTTTGCTTGCCGGGATTTATGATTTTGGGGGCAAATTTTGACGTTATTGGTGACAATAACCGACCTATTTATAAATCAGCAAGTGAGGAACTTTTACTTATTTTGGTTACGCTCTTATGGGGTATTTTGATTTGGCTTCATTTTGGGAATTATTTTCTTGTTTCTGTTGTTATTGTAGGTGGGATTATTTGTTTTTGGACTAACTTTTTGTATTTGATTATAAAAAATCTTGCAGGTAAGAGGGATTGGCATTGTTGGCGATTGGCATTTTGCACAGGTATGATTTTTATTTTATCAATAGGGGTGTTGCGACTATGAAAGCAAGGCTACGTAAAGAAATATTAGGGAAACGAAAAGATCTTTCTAAAATAGAAAGGCAAGAAGGCAGTTTGGAAATTAGAAATTATATTTTGAATAGGAAAGAATATCAAGATGCAAAGCGTATATTTATATTTGTGAGTATGGAGGAGGAGATTGATACACATCCTCTAATTAAGCAGGCTTGGCAAGAAGGCAAAGAGGTTGCTGTGCCGATTGCGAAAAAAGGTGGAAAGATGTATTTTGTGCATTTGAAATCTTTTGCAGAGCTAAAAAGGACCAGTTTTGGCGTATTGGAACCACAAAAGGAAGAAAGCGAAGCCATGATCCCTCATGAAAACGATCTTTTTATTGTTCCTGGAAGTGTTTTTGATACAAGGGGAAACCGTTACGGCTATGGGGCTGGGTTTTACGACAGATATTTTCAATGCTATCCCGACGTATTTAAAATGGGCGTAGCATTTTCTTTTCAAGTGATGGAATTTGAATTACAAGTGGAAGAATATGACATTCCTGTGGATTGTATTGTTACGGAAAAAGGCTTGATAGGAGGGAATAAACGTGAGTATTTTAACTGAGATGGGACAAAAGGCAAAGGATGCATCGGTGATACTGGCTGGCTTAACTACACCAAAGAAAAACGAAATTCTTTGTTGCGCTGCGGATGCATTGCTTGCGGCAGAGTCGGACATTTTAGCGGCAAATGAGATGGATGTTAAGGCGGCTTTGGCATCGGGAATTAAGGGTGCTTTCATTGATCGCTTGACTTTAAATAGGCAAAGGGTTTTAGAAATGGCAGAGGGACTTCGCCAGGTGGCGGGGCTTGAGGATCCTGTGGGCGAGGTTTTGTCCATGAAAACATTAGACAATGGTTTGGTGGTTGGACAAAAAAGAGTGCCCATGGGCGTGATTGGCATTATTTTTGAAGCAAGACCCAATGTTACGGCGGATGCGTTTGGATTATGTTTAAAGGCAGGTAGTGCAGTTATTCTTAGAGGCGGAAAAGAAGCGTTTCAAACAAATGAGGCGATAGTTTCTGTTTTTCGTCATGCAATTGGGAAGATGGGGATGCCTATAGATATTGTGCAATTGGTTCCGGACACATCTAGAGAGAGTGCGCAGGAAATGATGCGGTTAAATGGATATTTGGATGTTTTAATTCCTAGAGGTGGCATGGGCTTAATCCAGAGTGTTGTGCAAAACAGCACGGTTCCTGTGATAGAAACTGGTGTTGGCAATTGCCATATTTTTGTGGATGAAACGGCAAATTTGGATCAAGCTGTTGATATTGTGCTCAATGCCAAAACGCAGCGACCGGGTGTTTGCAATGCTTGCGAGAGTTTATTGGTGCATGAAAAGATTGCAAAATTATTTTTGCCTATGGTAGGAGCGGCTCTACAAGAGAAGAATGTGGAAATTCGTGGGGATGAAGATACCTGTACGCTTATTCCTAATGCAGTTGGCGCGACCGATGAAGATTGGGCAACGGAGTATTCTGATTATATTATCTCTACCCGTGTGGTGAAGGATTTGGATGAAGCGATTACACATATTCGCAAGTACTCCACGGGGCATTCAGAGGCAATCTTGACTGAGAACTATACAAATGCACAAAGGTTTTTAAATGAGGTAGATGCAGCGGCGGTTTATGTGAATGCATCAACACGTTTTACAGATGGTGGACAGTTTGGCTTTGGTGCGGAAATTGGTATCAGCACACAAAAGTTACACGCAAGAGGGCCTATGGGTCTAAAAGAGCTTACCACGACGAAATACATTATCTATGGAAATGGACAAATAAGGTAGTGTTAGGAGGATTTATTGGTGGAGCTATTCAAAAAAACAGGATATATTGATAAATGGGTACAGATACCTCTTTATGAAAGTGGAAAAAGGCTATATCATTACACGACAGCAGAGGGCGTACAAGGGATTGTTGAAAACAAACAATTTATTGCTACAAAAAGCAATTTTTTAAACGATAAGCTTGAGTTTTTATATGCACTTGATGTGTTGGAAAAATTGATTGAAATTTATGTGGTGGATAAAGAATTAGGGCGGAAGCTTTATCAGATTGTTAAAGATGAAATGGACGAACTTGCAATTGTGAAACCTTCTTGCGACATTGCTTGTGCCCCTGAAAAAAGGCAGATGAGTTTTTATGTGGTTTCTTTTTCCAAGCTTGAAAATAGCGCATTGCTTTGGGCGGAATTTACTGAGTTTAAAGGATATTGTCTTGGTTTTGATTATGAAAAGATTGTGGAGGGATTTTCTAATAGATCTTTTCTTCATGGCACAGTAATTTATGATGAAAGACAACAAATTAACTGCCTCTTGGAGGCCTTATTATCCTGTATTGGTCGTGTTAAAGGCGAGGGACATATCGACTTGGAGACCTTTTTTGACGAAGTGTCATATATTGATGAGGAGTCTTTACACAAAATTGGAAAAGACATGGCCATGGTTTGTTCTGTGTATGCTATGTTTTTTAAAAGTCAGCATTTTGATGGTGAAGAGGAGTATCGATTTATATTTTCTCCTTCTGCTGACGAAGCGGCAAACAAACCAAGGTTTAGGATTTTAGGGGAGGTTTTTTTGCCTTTTATCATGGTGGAGTTTGATGGAAAGGATAAGCCGATACCACTAGAAACGGTTATGGTAGGGGCAAAAAACAATAACGATATTACAATTCGAGGCGTTAGGGCTTTTTTGAGAGCACAGGGGTTGAACATTCCTGTTACTCTTTCAGATATTCCGCTTAGATATTGAAATTAGAAAAGGGGGAAGATGATGAGAATTGCTATATTAGGACTTGGTGGCGTTGGTGCCACGATTGCAGGTGGGCTGAAAAAATATGAGAAAGATTTGATTTTTATTGCCAGAAGCGACACGAAGCGTGTTTTGGAGGAAGAAGGGCTTCACTTGAAGTCTGATTTATTAGGAGATATGGTTATTCGTCCTAGCTTGGTTTGTGATGATTCGGACGAAATTGGGATTGTTGATGTTTTAATTCTTTGCAGTAAGAGTTATGGACTAGAGGATAGTTGTAAAAAATATGCTCCTATTATTGGGAAAGATACCTTGGTTGTTCCCTTACAAAATGGGATTGCCGCTTCGAGGACTGTTACAGAATGGTTAGGGGGCAAAGGCATTGTAAGTGATAGCTATATTTATTGCTTATCCAATATTATACAGACAGGGTATGTTGTCAATTCCGGCAATCTTCTTCAAGTGGGGATTGGGTTCAAAGATGGAAGAGAGAACGAAAAGGCTGAAAAACTCGTTCGGATGTTGAATGAGGGCGGATTACCTTCGGTTTATGGGCAGGACATTATGAAGTCGCTTTGGGAAAAATATGCTATGATGTGTGGCAATAGTTGTGCTTTTATTTACTTTGATTGTTCCGCTGGTGGCATACAAGAAGATGACAAAAAGATGGAATTTTTACGAGGCATTTTTGAGGACATCTATCATTTGGGTGAGGCTATGGGCGTTACAGGGATGGAAGATATGCCGGAGAGACACATGGAAGTATTTCGGGGTCTCAAGGCTGAAACGGTTTCTTCATTATACAGAGATATAAAAGATGGGAAAGCAGAAACTGAGTTTGATTGGGTGGTAGGAAGCGGTTACCGGTTGGCGAAGGAGTTGGATATTTCTATCCCGTTTATGGAGAAGGTATATGAAATGAAACATTAAATATGACTATACATGAACGTAAGTATAGGATGGATTATTCTAGCACGAAAATGAAGAAGGATATGTAATTTAGAATAAGTCTTTATTACGAAGATGGTTGAAAAGAGGGAAATGCTGAAATTTTACAATTAGGCATTTCTTTTTTTGTGGATGTGATTTTTTACCAAGGTGTAATTTAAGGTTAAGGTGTAGGAGTGGTGGTTGGAATAGTATGGAATAGGGAAAAAGAGTGTGTTATAATTTGAGTAGCTCATTATGATATTGAATTGAAAAATGAAATGCATGAGCAGAAGTTTATCGAAGTGAAAAGGAGCGGGGTATGGGATTATTTGCCATAGGAGATCTTCATTTTGGGTATGCGGTACAAAAACCGATGAGCATTTTTGGAGCTCATTGGGAGGGTCATAGCGAGAAGATCATAGACAATTGGAAACGAGAAATTAGCGATACAGATACCGTTTTGTTAGCGGGAGATATTTCTTGGGGTATGAGAGAGTGTGAAGCGAAGGCTGATTTGGAAATCATTCATGATTTACCGGGGCGTAAAATACTTTTAGAAGGAAACCATGACTACTGGTGGAAGTCGACATCAAAACTTGGAAGAATGTATGAGGGAATGAAATTTTTAAAAAACGATTGTCAGCTTTATGACGATATTTATATTTGTGGTACGAGGGGGTGGATTTGTCCCAATGATACTCATTTTACACCGCAAGATGAAAAGCTTTACCAACGAGAGCAGATTAGATTAAAGCTTTCTTTGGATTATGCGATGAGGCAGGGCGCTAAAGAAATCTTACTTATGATGCATTTTCCACCTACCAATGACAAACAAGAAAATTCGGCTTTTACTGAGATTATTGCACAATATCCCATTAAAGAGGTAGTGTATGGACATTTACACGGAAGTGCTAGTCACGAAAATGGTGTAAAAGGAGATCGGGATGGTGTTTTTTTTCATTTGGTATCGGCTGATTATATTGATTTTTGTCCGAAACGAATTCGTTGAAAGAAAGCTTAAGTGGTTTATGATTAGGGTGGGAAAAGCATCGATTAATGATATATTTTTGCATAATAAAACGGCTATTATTATAATAGCCGTAATTTTTTAGTCTTCGTAGTTATTTGTCGCTGCTAAAATCCATTTTTTAAGTGCACGTGCATCGTAGTCTTCATCTAAATCCAACTCTAGGGAAAGGCTTTCTAATTCGTCTTCTTCTGCAAGATATGTGGCTTCAAAGGCGGAGGTTAAATCATCCTCAAACAAAATTTCACCCTCAATTGCCCAATTATCATCGCTTTTATCAATAGAATAAATATTGACTTCTGTAATCCTTAACATTTCAAAAGATCCTCCCTTTAATCAAAGTTTGAGTTATATTTCTTTTTTTTATTGATTGGTTTTTTCTTTATTGAATAACCAAATGTTCCCAATTGTTCGCCGATGGCGAAATATGCACCGTGAGAATAGCAAACAGGTTCTGTTTTGTTGAAGTGAAATTTACCTGTTTTGTCTAAAAATTCATCGCTGACGCTAACAGAAACTACTTCAGCTAAAAACATATGATGGGTGCCTAAAGGTATGATTTCTTTTACCCTACACTCGATATTTACAGGGCTTTCATAAATGATAGGTGCATCTACCACTTCACCTTTTTTGGCTGTAAGTTTCATTTCTTTAAATTTATCTACATCTCGCCCGCTTTTTACACCACAATAATCGCAAGCATATGCCAAATCTTTTGTAACCAAATTGATTACAAATTCTTTACTGTTTTTAATGAGATCAAAGGATTGGCGAGAAGGGCGAATGGAAACATAGGTCATTGCAGGGTCGCTATTTACGGTGCCTGCCCAGGCTACGGTGATGATATTACCTTTTTCCTCAGTGCCACAAGATACCATAACAACAGGTACTGGATAGAGTACGGTGCCCGGTTTCCACACTGCTTTGCCCATCAAAAATGCCTCCTTTAAAAATCATAGCAAACAAAATACCAATATAGTCATTTTATATTAAACGAGTTAAGGTACTTTGTAAAGATAAATATTTCCAGAATATAGATTTTGTTTGTGTGTGTTTTTTGTATTATATGCAAATCTTTGATATGATGTTAAAAGAATAAAAAAAAAGATCTAAAGAAGTTATGAAATGAAGCCTATCATGGATATAAGAATAAGATATGTTTTTTGAGGTTTGGCACTAGGGAGAAAATAGATATCTTTTAGAGTTGGAAACTGAAATGTGTCCTTGGATAACAGACAAATGTACAATGCTGGTTGACAAATGGTGAAAAATTTGTAAAATAGAAATAGTATATTTTTTATAAGGAAGAAGGTAATTGGTAATGGAAAAGGTTACATATTTTGGAACGAGAGACAAGTCTATTCGTGCGACTGCTTCTGAGGCGATTTTGAGAGGAATTTGTCCTGACGGTGGACTTTATATACCCAAAGAAATTCCAGTTTTGGAAAAGTCTTTGGAAGAATTGCTACAACTAAGCTATCAAGATTTAGCATACGAAATTTTAAATTTGTTTTTAGATTTTACAGAAGATGAGCTTAGAAGCTGTATTAAGGGCGCGTATGATGAAAAATTTGATACCACAGAGATTGCTCCTTTGATACAAAAGGGGGATGCGTTGTTTTTAGAATTATTTCACGGCAAAACATTAGCATTTAAGGATATGGCATTATCCATTTTGCCATATTTCATGAAAACGGCAGCAAAAAGAGAAGGCTTGGAGAGAGAAATTGTTATTTTAACTGCGACATCTGGTGATACTGGAAAGGCTGCATTAGAAGGCTTTGCTAAAGTAGAGGGTACAAAAATTATTGTATTTTTCCCGGAGGATGGGGTAAGTCCCGTTCAAAAATTACAAATGACAACGCAAGAAGGTGAGAATACTTGTGTTGTTGGGATTTTGGGAAATTTTGACGATGCCCAAAGCGCAGTGAAAAGTATTTTTACCGACGAAATTTTAGCGGCAGAATTAGAGGAGAAGGGATATGTTTTTTCTTCGGCAAATTCAATTAATATTGGTCGTTTGGTTCCGCAAATTGTGTATTACTTTCATGCATATCTACAATCAGTAAAGCAAGGCATTATAAATATAGGCGAAGAAATGAACTTCAGCGTGCCTACTGGAAACTTTGGGGATCTTTTGGCGGGATGGTATGCAATGAAGTTGGGACTTCCTGTGGGGCATTTTGTGTGTGCATCTAACGACAACAAAGTATTATATGATTTCTTTCGTACAGGCACATATGACAGAAATAGAGCGTTTTGTGTGACGGTTTCACCTTCAATGGATATTTTGGTTTCTAGCAATTTGGAACGATTGTTATCCCATATGCTAGGACAAGAAGTGACAAAAGATGGAATGATGAAATTAAACCAGGAAGGAAAGTATAGCGTTCGTCTTACAGAAAGTAAAATTAGCGGTGCGTATGCTACAGAACAAGAAACATACGATGCAATTAAAACTTTCTTTACGGAAACCGGATATGTCATGGACACACATACCGCTGTTGCATATGTTGCATATCAAAAGTATAAGGCAGAAAGCAAAGACGATAGACCTATGGTCATTGTATCTACTGCAAGTCCGTATAAATTTACAAAGGACGTTATGACCGCTTTAGATGAAAAATATGGGGCCGAGGATGCGTTTGAGTTGATGAAAGTTTTGGAAAAAATAAGTAGTGTTTCCATACCTGAACCAATTAGAGGGATTGAAGAAAGAGAAATTTTGCATAAAAATGTTTGCGAGCGGGATAAAATTAAGGAATTTGTAAAAGGCTATTTATTATAAAAGTCATGTAATCTATAAAAAGATGAGGGTATTTTAACAAGATGCTCTCATTTTACTTATACACAAATAACAAGAAAGAACCTACTTTAGCGTAAGCCCTTGGTTGCCTTTTAGAAAGTACAGTTTATAGGGGGAAAGACGTTGATTTTGTTGTTTATATGGATTACAATAAAGAAAGTATACAAAAACAACTCAACACCACTTAATGTATTTTATGGCGTTGGTATTGTGTTGAGATGATGCTAACATATAATTAATTAGAATAAAAAAGGAGATAACTACCATGAAAATGTTCATTGACACAGCAAATGTGGAACACATTAAAGAGGCAAATGATTTAGGTGTAATTTGTGGCGTTACAACAAACCCTTCCTTGATTGCAAAAGAAGGCAGAGATTTTGTTGAAGTGGTAAAAGAAATTACGACCATTGTTGATGGCCCGATCAGTGCAGAGGTCATCTCTCTTGAGCATGAAGGCATGGTAACAGAAGCACGTGAATTGGTTAAAATTCATAAAAATATTGTAATTAAAATTCCGATGACATTAGAAGGTTTAAAGGCTGTAAAAATTTTGGCAGCGGAAGGTATCAAGACAAATGTGACTTTGATTTTTTCTGCTACACAGGCTTTGATGGCTGCAAGAGCAGGTGCATCTTACGTTAGCCCTTTTTTAGGCAGAGTAGACGACATTGGTGCGGTGGGCATGACCTTGATCGAAGAAATTGTTGAGATTTTTGAAGTGCATGGCATTGAAACAGAAATCATTGCGGCTAGTATCCGTAATCCTTTGCACGTTATTGATGCAGCTAGAGTTGGTTGCCACATTGCAACCATTCCTTATAACGTAATCATTCAAATGGCAAAACATCCTTTGACAGATATTGGTATTGAGCGTTTCTTGAAAGACTGGGAGTCTGTACCTAAAAAATAAATTGACGTTACTTTAGGTTTATAACTATTTTGGGAGGTAAAAATATGAATCCTATGGATCAATTGACCATTAATACGCTACGCTTTCTTTCTGCAGAAGCAATTCAGAAGGCGAATAGCGGACATCCGGGCTTGCCGTTAGGTGCTGCACCGATGGCATACACGTTGTGGGCGAAAGGGATGAAGGCAAATCCGAAAAATCCTAATTGGGACAACAGAGATCGGTTTGTTCTTTCTGCTGGACATGGCTCTGCGTTATTATATTCTTTGCTTCATGTATTTGGTTATGGCTTGACCATTGATGATTTGAAGAATTTTCGCCAGAGAAATTCTTTGACACCTGGTCACCCTGAGTATAAACACACTGTTGGTGTGGAAACAACGAGCGGACCTTTGGGACAAGGCATTGCAAACGCTGTTGGTATGGCTTTGGCAGAAAAACATTTGGCGGCAAAGTTTAATACGGCTGAATTTAAAGTGGTGGATCACCATACGTTTGCACTTTGTGGCGATGGTTGTTTACAAGAAGGTGTTGCTTCGGAAGCAGCTTCTTTAGCTGGAACAATGGGACTTTCCAAGCTAGTTATTTTATACGATTGCAACAAAATTACGATTGAAGGTAGTACGGACGAAGCATTTACAGAAGATGTAAAAGCTCGTTTTATTGCATATAATTGGGACGTTTTTGAAGTGGAAGACGGCAATGATATTGATGTGCTTGAAAAAACGATTGAAAAAGCAAAATCATCGGACAAGCCGGCTTTGATAAAAGTAAATACACAAATTGGTTACGGTGCCCCAAACAAGCAGGGCAAGGCATCTGCTCATGGTGAACCTCTTGGCGTTGACGAAATTGGATTGGCTAAGAAAAATTTGGATTGGAAGTATACAGATGATTTTTATGTGCCTGATGAAGTGAAAGCACATATGGAAAATATTATCGCTGAGGGTGAAAAGGCGGAAGTTGCTTGGAGCGAACTATTTAAAGCGTATGCACAAAAGAACCCTGATTTGGCTAAGGAATACGTTGCTTGGTACAGCGGGAAAATGGCAGTTGACCTTTTGAATGATGAAGATTTTTGGAAAAATGAAGGCGATATTGCAACACGTGCCGCATCTGAAAAGGTGTTGCAAAAGGTTGCGAAGGTTGTGCCAAACTTATTTGGTGGTTCTGCCGATTTGGCACCGTCCAATAAATCTTTGATGAAAGAAAGAGAATATTACAGCAGAGAAAATCCTACAGGTTCTAATATTCACTTTGGTATTCGTGAGTTTGCAATGACGGCAATGGCAAATGGTATGGCGGTACACGGTGGCGTACGCCCTTACGTAGCTGGTTTCTTCGTATTTGCTGATTATATGAAGGCGGGGCTTCGTATGGAGTCGTTGATGGGATTGCCTGTGATTAGCATTATGACGCATGACAGCATTGGCGTTGGCGAAGATGGCCCTACACATCAGCCGATTGAGCACTTGGCCATGCTACGCAGTATGCCAAACTATATTGTGTTCCGCCCTTGCGATACAAGAGAGACCGCTGCTGCTTGGTACACTGCTTTAACAAAGGAAACAACACCGACAGCGTTAATTCTTACCAGACAGAATTTACCGGCATTGGAAGGAACAGGCAAGGGTGCATTAAAGGGTGCTTATGTATTGAAGGATTGCTTGGGCACACCTGACATTTTGCTAATGGCTAGTGGTTCAGAGGTGGAATTGATTTATAAGGCTTATGATGTGTTGGCTGAAAAAGGCGTAAAGGCTAGAGTGATTAGTATGCCTAGCTGGGAGCTTTTTGCGGAACAAAGCGCGGAATATAAGGAAAGCATTATGCCGAAGGAAGTTAGAAAGAGAGTTGCTGTGGAAGCGGCAGCTGATTTTGGTTGGCATAAATATGTTGGTTTAGATGGTGCTGTGATTGCTATGGAAGGCTTTGGTGCATCTGCTCCGGCAGACCTATTATTTAAAGATTTTGGCTTTACAGTAGAAAATGTGGTGGAAAAAGCACTGGCTTTGCTGAAAGAATAACGAATAGATAAAATGAAAAATTCTCGGTCGGATGGATTGAAAATTATAAGTGTTACTTCATTCCGATCGAGAGTTTTTTTAAGAAGGAGGGGCGATATGCGTACGTTTATCTCCATCGAATTGTCACCTGATGTGACGCAATATTTGACTGAAATTCAGGCAGAGACAAAGAAATTTTGTCGCCGAGGGAATTATACACCAGAGGATAATTTTCATATTACACTTCATTTCTTAGGTGAAATTGACCCATCAGATGTGGAATATATTAAGGAAGCAATGTTTGAAACTGCAAAGAGAAATAAGGTTTTTGACTTGAAACTAGATCAGATTGGTTTTTTCGGAAGAGGAGACAAGGGTGTTTTATGGGCAGGGGTACAAAAAAGTGACCCGCTGCAACGATTGTTTCTAAATTTAGAAAAAAGTTTGGGCAGACAAGGCTTTGCCAGAGAAAAGAAGGGGCTTAGCCCGCATATCACACTAGGACGTGATATAGAACCACAAAGAGGTTTTTCAGACGTACAAAGGGCTGTTACTATGGACGGCAGAAGTTTTACAGTGGAAAAAATCACTTTGATGGAAAGTGTGCGTAGAGGACCAAGGTTGATATACAAGCCGATATATCGTCAGTTATTAAAGGGATATGGAAAAGAATGATATGATTGATGATGCGTTTGCTCTTTGTGGAGCAAACGGCATTTTGTATTATATGACAAAAGATATTGGAAAAGGCACGAGCGGTCTTTCAGGTTTATTTAGGAGGAGAAAAGATGCAGGAAATGGAAAAGGCAGTGATTACCGTATTGGGACAGGATTGTGTTGGCATTACAGCTAAGGTGTGTACGCTTTTGGCTGATGCGAATATCAATATTTTGGATATTTCACAGACAATCGTTGGAGGCTATTTTAGTATGGTGACGGTTGTGGATATTTCCAAGGCAACAAGTGAATATAACGAGTTGATTGAAAAATTTGATACACTTGGTGGTGAAATGGGGCTTAAGATCAGAGTTCAGCACACGACAATTTTTGATGCGATGCATCGTATTTAATTGGGAGGGTTGAAAATGATTACAAGAAATGAAATTTTGGAAACAAACCGCATGATTGATGACATGAATTTGGATGTGCGTACGATTACAATGGGCATTAGCTTGTTGGACTGTGCAGACGCAGATGTCAATAAATTTAACGAAAAAATATATAATAAAATTACAACTTATGCAAAGGACCTAGTTAAGGTTGGTGATGAGTTGGCGAAAAAATATGGAGTGCCTGTTGTAAACAAGAGAATTTCTATTACACCAATTGCCATTGCGGCAGCGGGCTGTGAAACAGATTCTTACGTAAGTATTGCACAAACTTTGGATAAAGCTGCAAAAGAGGTTGGTGTAAACTTTATCGGCGGGTTTTCGGCTTTGGTACATAAAGGATACACAAAAAGCGATAGAACATTGATTGCTTCTATTCCAGAGGCAATGGCTGTTACCGAAAGAGTTTGTTCTTCTGTGAATATTGGTACGTCAAGAAACGGTATTAATATGGACGCAGTAAAAGAAATGGGAGAGATTATCCTAAAGACAGCGGAATTGACAAAAGATGCAGAGTGCATTGGGTGTGCGAAATTGGTTATTTTCTGTAATGCAGTTGAGGACAATCCTTTTATGGCGGGTGCATTCCATGGCGTTGGTGAGGGAGATTGTGCCATTAACGTGGGTGTAAGTGGTCCTGGTGTTGTGAAGAAAGCTTTGGAAGAAGCACGTGGTGCTGATTTTGAGACGCTTTGTGAAACGGTAAAGCGTACTGCTTTTAAAATTACACGTGTTGGACAGATGATTGCAGAAGAAGCGGCGAAAAGGTTAGATGTTCCTTTTGGAATTATTGATCTTTCTTTGGCACCTACGCCAGCAGTTGGCGATAGTATTGCGGAAATTTTTCAAGAAATGGGACTTGCAGAACCCGGTGCGCCCGGAACAACAGCGGCGTTAGCGCTATTGAACGACAACGTGAAAAAAGGTGGAGTTATGGCGTCCTCTTATGTAGGTGGATTAAGCGGTGCGTTTATTCCTGTTAGCGAAGACCATGGTATGATTGAAGCGGCTGAAAAAGGTGCGTTGACATTAGAGAAGTTAGAAGCTATGACTTGTGTTTGTTCTGTAGGGTTGGATATGGTTGCTATCCCAGGAAATACGCCTGCATCTACCATTTCTGGCATTATTGCAGATGAAGCAGCAATTGGTATGGTCAACAACAAGACAACTGCTGTTCGTTTAATTCCTGTGATTGGAAGAAAAGAAGGCGAACACGTGGAATTTGGCGGTTTGCTTGGACACGCACCAATTATGCCTGTAAACCGTTATAGCTGCGAAGCATTTATTGCACGCGGTGGACGTATTCCGGCACCTATTCATAGTTTTAAAAACTAAGGATACTTGTGTGAAGTTTGGTGAAGTACACAAAGAGGTGATGCTTTACTTGCTATAAAATGAGTATAGATTGTGAACTTTTTTAAATATTTTGGGTTCTATTTATTTTTAGAAAAATAGAGAAAAACACAATTTAGGATTGCATTGCACAAGATACAATTCTATTTCTTGTGCAATGTGTATAAAATTTATCCGTTTGGCGGTGGAAAATTTTATTAAAAATCGAGGAAAATTTCCAAAAAAATACGCCAAAAAGCTTGCAATGACAAGGGTTTTCGTGTATACTCATTAATGTTGTGACATAGAGTGTTGAAGCAGAAGGTTGTCTAAAGCCTATAAAATCAGGGCTTTTGGGTTTTTCTGTGGAGCGATGTCCAGTTCAAGAAACCGGGCGACAAGGTCACTGTACTGAATATTAGGGAATGATTACCCATGTGAATGGGATAATTTTGTATCTGTCGTTGCAGGATACACCTGGATAAGTGTGCAGTCACCACTTGTCGTGCTGAAACTAAAAGTACGAAAAGGAGGGGACTTTTTTTATGGCTAACCCAAAAATCAGAATCAGTCTCAAAGCTTACGATCACAAATTGATCGACCAGTCTGCAGCGCAGATCATCGAAACAGCGAAGAAAACAGGAGCACAAATCAGTGGTCCGATCCCTCTTCCAACAAAGAAGGAAGTTGTTACGATTATCAGAGCGGTACACAAGTACAAAGACTCTAGAGAGCAGTTTGAGATGAGAACGCACAAGAGATTGATTGATATTCTTAGCCCTACAGCAAAGACAGCTGACGCTTTAAGTCGTTTGGATTTGCCTGCTGGTGTGGATATCACATTAAAAGTAATGAAATAATTTTGAAGTATGTACGGAATGCGACGAACCGGACGTATTTCTGAGAAGGAAAACATCCAAAACTGGTTTATATAAGAAGCAAACGCTAACAAAAGCAATGCCAACAACTCTTATATGAATCTAGTATGATTACCCCTAAAAGGGGCAATCCGCTGTAGAAAATTAGGAGGTGCACGGAATGAAAAAGGCGATTATAGCTAAAAAGATCGGCATGACACAAGTTTTCGTTGAAAACGGTACGTTGGTGCCTGTAACAGTTCTTGAAGCTGGTCCTTGCGTTGTTGTTCAGAAGAAAACAACTGAAAATGATGGTTACGAAGCAATTCAGATTGGTTTCGTAGATGCAAAGGCTAAGCATGTAACAAAACCTGCACAGGGTCATTTTGACAAAGCAGGCGTTACAGCAAAGAAATTTGTGAAAGAATTTAGATTGGAAGATGTAAGCACATATGAAGTTGGTGCTGAGATTAAAGCTGATGTATTCGCAGTTGGCGAAAAAGTTGATGCAAGCGGCGTTTCCAAAGGTAAAGGCTTCCAAAGTACAATTAAGAGATACAATGCAAGTAGAGGACCTATGGGACACGGTTCCAAATCTCACAGAGTAGTAGGTTCTATGGGTACTTCCGCAACACCTAGCCGTGTTAAAAAAGGCAAAAAGATGCCTGGTCACATGGGTTGCGAAAATGTAACAATTCAGAACCTTGAAATCGTTCGTACTGATGCAGAAAAGAACTTGATTTTAATCAAGGGTGCAGTTCCTGGTGCAAAAGGTTCTATTCTGGTTATCAAAGATAGCGTAAAGGCTTGATAAACTTTACGAAAGGAGGAAATTAACATGGCAAATGTTGCAGTATTAAACATGAAGGGCGATCAGGTAAGCACAATCGAACTAAATGACGCTATTTTCGGCGTAGAAGCAAATGAACACGTGATGCATATGGCAGTTGTTCAGTATCTGGCTAACCAGAGACAGGGCACACAAAGCACAAAAACACGTGCAGAAGTTCGTGGTGGTGGTAGAAAGCCTTGGAGACAAAAAGGTACAGGTAGAGCAAGACAGGGCTCCATCCGTTCCCCTCAATGGGTAGGCGGTGGTGTTGTATTCGCTCCGAAGCCTAGAGATTATTCCTTCAAGCTGAACAAGAAAGTGAAAAGATTGGCTCTTCAATCTGCTCTTTCTGTAAAAGCAGCAGAAGGCAAAATCATCGTATTAGACGAATTAAACTTAGCGGAAGTTAAGACAAAAGCAATGGTTGGTGTACTTGAAAACATCAAATGTGGTAAAGCTTTGATTGTTATGGATGGTACAAACAGCAATGTAATGCTTTCCGCAAGAAATATCCCAGAAGTGAAAACAGCTTCCGTAAATACAATTAACGTATATGATCTTTTGAAATACAACACTTTGGTTGTAACAAAAGAAGCGGTAGCGAAAATTGAGGAGGTGTACGCATAATGGCTGATTTGAAATATTATGACGTAATCTTGAAGCCCGTTATCACAGAAAACAGTATGTCTGTTTTAGATGAAAAGAAATATACTTTCATCGTACACCCTGAAGCAACAAAGGCTCAGGTTAAAGATGCGGTTGAAAAAATGTTCACTGGTGCAAAGGTTGCAGCTGTAAACACAATGAACTATGATGGCAAACCTAAAAGAAGAGGTATGCATTTTGGTAGAACACCAAAGTTCAAAAAAGCAATCGTTAAATTGACTGCTGATAGTAAAGACATCGAAATTTTCCAGGGAATGTAATTCTTAGGAAAACAAGACGCGAAATGCAAAACACACGGAAACGTGTAGATAGATAGAAGCTTGAAAGGAGTGCAAAAGATGGCAATTAAAAGATATAAACCATATACCCCATCTAGAAGACACATGACTGTGTCCGCTTTTGATGAAATCACAAAATCAACTCCTGAAAAATCTTTGGTAGTACACCTTAAGAAAAATTCAGGTAGAAATAACCAGGGTAAATTGACAGTACGTCATCGTGGCGGTGGCTCCAAAATTAAATACAGATTGGTAGATTTCAGACGTAATAAAGACGGCATTGCTGCAACAGTTACAGCGATCGAATACGATCCTAACAGAACAGCAAACATTGCTTTGATTGTTTACGCTGATGGTCAAAAATCTTATATTTTGGCTCCCGTTGGTTTGAAAGTTGGCGACAAAGTAATGAACGGCCCTGATGCAGAAGTTAAATTGGGCAACACATTACCTATGAGCAGAATTCCCGTTGGTGCAAACATCCACAACATCGAAATGAAACCTGGTAAAGGTGGACAGTTGGTACGTGCAGCTGGTAACGAAGCACAGTTGATGGCGAAAGAAGGCAAGTATGCAACAGTAAAACTTCCTTCTGGAGAAATGAGATTACTGCCTATCGAGTGTAGAGCTACAATCGGTCAGGTTGGTAATATCGACCACGAATTAATTCATATTGGTAAAGCAGGTAGAAAACGTCACATGGGTATTAGACCTACTGTAAGAGGTTCCGTAATGAACCCTAACGATCACCCTCACGGTGGTGGTGAAGGTAGAGCACCTATCGGTCGTCCATCTCCTATGACACCTTGGGGTAAACCAGCAATGGGTTACAAAACAAGAAAGAAACATAAAGCTTCCAATAAGTATATTGTTCGCCGCAGAAACGGCTAATAGATCGGAATGTGTAAAGGCTGTTGCCTAAAGCACAAAAACACGAAACAAGGAGGAGTAAAACATGAGCAGATCACTCAAAAAGGGACCTTTCGCTGATGATCATCTTTTGAAAAAGATTGATGCTATGAATGCAGCAGGCGAAAAGAACGTAATTAAAACATGGTCTCGTCGTTCTACAATTTTCCCCGATATGATCGGTCATACAATCGCAGTTTACGACGGCAGAAAACATGTGCCTGTATATATTACAGAAGATATGGTAGGCCACAAACTTGGTGAATTTGCGTTGACAAGAAGCTACAGAGGTCATGGCAAAGACGCAGAAAAGAAATCAAGACTTCGCTAATATCTGATGAAAGGAGGTTTCGTTCATGGCAAAAGGTCATAGAAGCCAAATAAAGAAAGAAAGAAATATCAACAATAAAGAAACTAGACCACACGCATCTGCAAAGTACGTTGGCATCCCTGCCTCTAAAGGAAAGATCGTTTTGGATCAGATCAAAGGTAAAGATGTTGTGACAGCAGCAGCGTTGTTAAATTATTCCCCAAGATATGCTTCTGATATCATTGCAAAGGTTTTAAAATCTGCAGTGGCTAACGCAGAAAACAACTTGGGTATGGACGTAAACAAATTGTATGTGGAAGAGGTAAGTGCTGATCAAGGGCCCACAATGAAAAGAATCCGCCCTAGAGCACAAGGCAGAGCATATCGCATCTTGAAAAGATCCTGCCATATTTCCATCATTCTCAATGAGAGATAAGGAGGTACGAAATGGGACAGAAAGTAAATCCTCATGGATTAAGAGTCGGTATCATCAAAGATTGGGATACGAAATGGTATGCTGAAAAAGATTTTGCTGACTACCTAGTAGAGGACGTTAAAATCAGAAAGTTTATTAAAGCTAAATTATATACTTCCGGCGTTTCTAAAATTGCTATTGAAAGAACAGCTGGCAGAATTAAAATTACAGTACACACAGCAAAACCTGGTATTGTTATTGGTAAGAATGGTCAAGCAATTGAAGAATTGAAGGCAGAAGTTCAAAAGATGACAGAGCAGAAGGTTGCTTTAAACATTGAAGAAATCAGAAAACCTGAATTGGATGCACAGTTAGTAGCTGAAAATATCGCATTACAGTTGGAAAACCGTGTGACATTCCGTCGTGCTATGAAGCAGTCTATGGGTAGAACGATGAAGTTTGGCGCAAAGGGTATCAAGACAGCTGTTAGCGGTCGTTTGGGCGGTGCTGACATGGCTCGTTCAGAAAGCTATCATGAAGGTACTATCCCTCTTCAGACACTTCGTGCAGATATCGATTACGGTTTTGCAGAAGCTGATACAACATACGGCAAATTGGGCGTAAAAGTTTGGATCTACAAAGGTGAGGTACTTCCTGTTAAAGCAGCGAAAAAGGAAGGAGGCGCTAAGTAATTATGTTAATGCCTAAAAGAGTGAAATATCGTAAGCAACAAAGAGGTTCCATGAAGGGTAGAGCTACCAGAGGCAATAAGGTAACTTACGGTGAATTCGGTATTATGGCTATGGAGCCTAGCTGGATCACATCTAACCAGATTGAAGCAGCGCGTATCGCGATGACAAGATATATCAGACGTGGTGGTGACGTTTGGATTAAGGTTTTCCCAGATAAACCTGTATCCGCAAAGCCTATTGGTACTCGTATGGGTTCCGGTAAAGGCGCACCTGAATATTGGGTAGCAGTAGTTAAGCCCGGCAGAGTTATGTTTGAAATTGGCGGCGTTGCAGAAGAAACAGCAAGAGAAGCGTTGAGACTAGCGGTTCACAAGCTTCCTATTAAGTGTAAAATTGTTTCCAAGGCAGAGGCGTTAGAAATGGCAGGTGATCAGCAGTGAAAACAAAAGGTTATGTTAATGAATTGATGGGTAAGACTGCAGATGAATTACAGAAGGACCTTGTTTCTGCTAAAAAAGAATTATTCAACCTGAGATTTCAGAACGCAACGAACCAGTTGGATAATACAGCAAGAATTAAGGAAGTTCGTAAGAACATCGCAAGAATCCAGACAGTGATTACACAACAAGCTAGAACAGCAGAATAATAATCCGGTCTATGAAAGGAGGAACTCATCGTGGAAGAAAGAAATCTTCGTAAAACCAGAATTGGTAAAGTTGTCAGCGACAAGATGGATAAGACAATTGTTGTTGCTGTAGAAGATAAAGTAAAACACCCTTTGTACGGTAAAATTATTAATAGAACTTACAAGCTTAAAGCACATGATGAAAACAACGAATGTGGTATCGGCGACCGTGTAAAGGTTATGGAAACCAGACCTTTGTCCAAGGACAAAAGATGGAGACTGGTAAGCATCATCGAAAAAGCAAAATAATCCTTTTTGGAGAGGAGGCATTCATATGGTTCAACAGGAAACCAGATTAAAAGTAGCAGATAATTCCGGAGCGAAAGAACTCCTTTGCATTAGAGTACTTGGCGGTTCTACAAGAAGATATGCGGGCGTTGGCGACATCATTGTTGCTGCAGTTAAAGACGCAACACCCGGCGGCGTTGTTAAAAAAGGCGATGTTGTTAAGGCTGTTGTTGTTAGAACAGTACACTCCGTAGGTAGAGCAGACGGTAGCTATATTAAATTCGACGAGAATGCAGCGGTTATCATCAAAGATGATAAAAATCCCAGAGGTACACGTATTTTTGGACCCGTTGCTAGAGAACTGAGAGAGAAGCACTTTATGAAAATTCTTTCTCTGGCACCTGAAGTATTATAAGGAGGTGTGCTAGGTGGCTAACTTGAAATTAAAAAGCGGCGACAAAGTCGTTGTGATTACAGGAAAAGATAAAGGTAAAGAAGGCAAGATCCTTGCAGTAGATAAAAAGAGCAACAGAGTGCTTGTTGAAGGCGTTAACATGATTTCCAAACATACAAAACCCAATGTGCAAAATCAGCAGGGTGGTATTATTAAGAAAGAAGGTTACATTCACGCTTCTAACGTAATGTATCTACACAATGGCAAGGCAACACGTCTTGGCGCAATGATCAAAGACGGCAAAAAAGTAAGAATCGCAAAAAAGACAGGCGAAGTTATCGACTGATCACCGGAAAGGAGGTAAACAATGACCAGATTAAGAGATTTTTATGAAGCTGAAGTCGTTCCTGAAATGATGAAGAAGTTTTCATATACAAATAAAATGGCTGTGCCTAAGTTGGAAAAAATTATTATCAACATGGGTGTGGGTGAAGCAAAAGAAAATGCGAAAGTTTTGGACGGTGCTGTAAAAGATATGACAATTATCGTTGGACAGAAACCTGTTGTAACAAAGGCGAAAAAGTCAATCGCAGCTTTCAAACTTCGTGAAGGTATGAACATTGGTTGCAAGGCTACATTAAGAGGCAACAGAATGTACGAGTTTGCTGACAGACTGATCAATATCGCTCTCCCTCGTGTACGTGACTTCCGTGGTGTTAAGGCAAATAGCTTTGATGGTAGAGGTAACTACACAATGGGTATCAAAGAACAGCTGATTTTCCCTGAAATCGAATACGATAAAGTTGATAAAATCAGAGGTATGGACATCGTGTTTGTTACAACTGCAAACACTGATGAAGAAGCAAGAGAATTGCTTAAATTATTTGGTATGCCATTCGCAAAATAAAAGGGAGGGACAAAAATGGCTAAAAGATCTATGATCGTAAAGCAGCAGAGAACTCCTAAGTTCTCTACAAGAGCTTACACTCGTTGCAGAGTGTGTGGTAGACCCCACTCTGTGCTTAAAAAATATGGAATTTGCCGTATTTGCTTCCGTGAATTGGCATACAAAGGCCAGATTCCCGGCGTAAAGAAAGCTAGCTGGTAAACAGAAAGGAGGAATTCGTAATGTCAATGAGCGACCCTATCGCAGATATGCTGACAAGAATCAGAAATGGTAACACAGCGAAACACGATACAGTTGATGTTCCTTCTTCCAAGATGAAGAGAGCAATCGCTGATATCTTGACAACAGAAGGTTATCTAAAAGGCTATGAAGTAATTGAAGATGGTGTTAAATCTACAATTCGTGTTAGCTTAAAATATGGTGCTGACAAAAATGAAAAGGTTATCACAGGTTTGAAAAGAATTTCCAAACCAGGTCTTAGAATTTTTGCTGGCAAAGATGAATTACCTAAGGTTTTGGGTGGACTGGGTATTGCAGTTATTTCCACAAGCCGTGGTTTGATGACAGATAAGGATGCGAGAAAAGCTGGTATTGGTGGCGAAGTTATCGCTTTTATCTGGTAATTATTTAGAGACAAATAGGAGGTGCAGACCATGTCAAGAATTGGTAAATTACCTGTTGCAGTACCTGCTGGCGTTGATATTAAAATCGGCGAAGGCAACCTGCTTACAGTAAAAGGCCCAAAAGGTACACTTGAAAGAAAGTTACCTGCTGACATGCATATCGCAATGGAAGAAGGTCAGATTGTGGTTGAAAGACCTAGTGATCTGAAAAGACATAGAGCTTTACACGGTTTAACAAGAACTTTAATCTTTAACATGGTAGTTGGTGTAACACAGGGTTACGAAAAGGTTTTGGAAATCAACGGTGTTGGTTACAGAGCAGCGAAATCCGGTAAGAAATTAAATCTTACATTGGGTTACTCTCATCCAGTAGAGATGGAAGATCCTGAAGGGATCGAATCTATTGTTGAAGGTACAAATAAAATTATTGTTAAGGGTATTGATAAAGAAAAAGTTGGACAGTTTGCAGCTGAAATCAGAACAAAACGTCCTCCTGAACCTTATAAAGGTAAGGGTATTAAATACTCTGATGAACGCATTAGACGTAAAGTTGGTAAGACCGGTAAGAAATAATCAACGCGGAGTAGCTTGAGATATTTATATCGGAAAGTGACTAATTTTGAAGAAATGGAGTGAAATACTATGATTAGAAAGCCATCTCGTGCGGCGGCTCGTGTGAAAAGACACTACAGAATCCGTAATCATGTGAATGGAACTGCTCAGAGACCAAGATTGGCTGTGTTCAGATCCAATAAGCATATGTATGCACAGATTATTGACGATGTTACACATCAAACATTGGTTGCAGCTTCCACAATGGAATCTGAAATTTCCAGCAAAGTAGAATTTACTTCTACTGTTGCAGCAGCTGCTATTGTTGGTGAAGTAGTCGCTAAGAGAGCAGTTGAAAAAGGCATTACTGAAGTTGTTTTTGACAGAGGCGGTTTCGTTTATCACGGAAAAGTAAAAGCTTTGGCAGAAGCAGCAAGAGAAGCCGGATTAAAATTCTAAGGCAAGGAGGAAAGTACGTTGAAGAAAATCGATCCAAGCACTTTAGATCTGAAAGATAAAGTAGTAACTATCAACCGTGTAACTAAGGTTGTTAAGGGTGGTCGTACATTCAGATTCGCAGCTCTTGTTGTAGTTGGCGATGGCAATGGCCACGTTGGTTGCGGAATGGGCAAAGCGGCTGAAATTCCCGATGCGATCCGTAAAGGTAAAGAAGATGCTATGAAAAACATCATCAAAGTAAACATGAATGATGTTGAAAGCATTTATCATGATGTTAAAGGTACTTTTGGTAGTGCAAGAGTATTGTTAATGCCAGCTCCAGAAGGTACCGGTATTATCGCTGGTGGTCCTGCTCGTGCGGTATTAGAATTGAGCGGTGTTCGTAACATCAGAACAAAATCCTTGGGTTCCAATAATAAACGCAACGTAGTTAGTGCAACAATCGAAGGTTTGTCTAGAGCGACTACACCTGAAGCAATTGCAAAATTACGTGGCATTACTGTAGAAGAACTCTTAGGTTAAGGAGGAATTGGCAGTGGCTGAAATTAAAATCACATTAGTGAAATCTACAATCGGAGCAATTCCGAAACATAAAAGAACAATTCAAGCTTTGGGCTTGAAAAAGACAAACAGCAGTGTCGTTCAACAGGACAATGCGGCTATGAGAGGTATGATCCATCAAATTAGCCACCTTGTAAAAGTTGAAGAAATTTGATTTAAGGAGGTGCCAAAATGAACTTATGCGAATTAAGACCTGCAGAAGGATCCAAGGGGAAAAGTTGGAGACGTGGCAGAGGTCATGCAACAGGTAACGGTAAAACAGCAGGCAGAGGCCATAAAGGTCAGGGTCAGCGTTCCGGTTCCGGCGGTAAGTCCGGTTTTGAAGGCGGCCAGATGCCTTTATACAGAAGACTTCCTAAAAGAGGTTTCACATGCAGAAACAGCAAAGATATCGTTGCTATTAATGTTTGTATGTTAAATGTCTTTGAAAACGATACAGTAGTTGATATCGATGCTTTAAAAGCCGTTGGTTTAATCAGCAACCCTAGAGATGGTATTAAAATTCTCGGTGAGGGTGAGCTAGAAAGAAAGCTTACAATTAAAGTAAATCAGTTTAGTAAAACTGCACTTGAAAAAATTGAAGCAGCCGGCGGAAAAGCAGAGGTGATTTAATTGTTTAAGATTTTCGTTAACTCCTGGAGAACGAAAGAAATTAGAAATAAAATTTTGTACACGCTGATGATCTTTGCGATTGTTAGATTGGGTACATTGATTGCACTACCTGGTATTGATGCAGCCAGCGTAATGGCTGCAAGAGATGCGACGGGCATGGGCACGTTATATAACTTAATTGCTGGTGGAGCTAATTCCGGATGGTCCCTGTTTGCAATGGGTATCGGTCCTTACATTACAGCCTCCATTATCATGCAGCTGTTAACGATTGCTATTCCAAAGTTTGAACAACTTTCAAAGGAAGGTCCGGAGGGACGTAAAAAGCTACAGTCCTATAGCAGGTATCTAACGGTTGTGTTAGCGCTAATCCAGGGTGCGGGTCTGACATATACTTACCAGAATATGTACTTGACCGACAATGCGTTGGTATATGTAGCTTCTGTACTTTGTTTGGTTTGTGGTTCCACATTTGTTATGTGGTTGGCAGAACAAATTACGGCAAAAGGTATTGGTAATGGTTCTTCCATGATTATTTTTATCAACATCGTATCCAACTTACCACAGGGGATTGCTAGTATGTACTACACAATTTCTGGTTCTGGTGCAGTTGGTATTGCTAAAGTAGTTGCGATTTTGGTGGCACTTCTTATTGTTTTGGCATTCATCGTGTGTGTAAACACCGGTGAGAGAAGATTGCCTGTGCATTATTCTTCAAAAATGGCAGGACATAAGCAGGTACGTGGAAATAACACAACTATGCCAATCAAGGTGAATACCGCAGGTGTAATTTCTATTATCTTTGCGATTTCACTGTTACAGTTCCCACAGCAAATTGGTAACTTTATCCCAGATAAAGGTGCGACATTTACTAAAATTATTGAAGTTCTGAATATGACACACCCTATTGGCGCGTGTTTGTATGTAATGCTTATTATCTTCTTCACATATTTCTATACTTCGATTGTAATCAATCCAAACGAAATTGCGATGAATATGAAGAAGAATGGTGGTTTTATCCCTGGAATTAGACCGGGTCAGCCCACAAGTGCCTATATTACTAGAGTTGTAAGCAGAATTACTTTAGTAGGTGCGATTTGTTACGCAATCTTAGCTATGGTTCCTGTTGTTTTACAGTGGATTTTCAAGATCAACGTAGGTTTTGGTGGTACAACACTGATTATCGTTGTTGGTGTTGCATTAGATATTGTAAAGTCATTGGAAAGCCAGCTGCTTATGCGTCATTACAAAGGGTTTTTGAGTGAGTAATCTTGACCTGTTGAGAAATGGAAGAGCATTTCTTATAGGTCAGCCTATGGGTTGACCTATAAGTTCACTTCCAGGTCGAGAGGGATGTTATTGCGGAAAAGAAGGGCTATCAGAGGAAAAGAGGTAGTGATTGTTATGAAATTGGTTCTCATTGGTGCACCCGCTGCAGGCAAAGGTACACAGGCTGCAAGACTGGTTAAGCATTATGGTATAGCTCATATTTCTACGGGCGATATGCTGAGAGAAGAAGTTGCAAAGGGTACAGAACTTGGCAATCAGGCAAAAAGCATTATGGCTTCCGGTGGCCTAGTTTCTGACGAATTAATCATTGCTATCGTAAAAGAGAGAATTCAAAAAGATGATTGTAAAAATGGTTTCATTTTGGATGGTTTCCCTCGTACAGCTATTCAGGCTGAAAAGCTTGAAGAGATGGTAGCTCTGGATAAAGTTGTTTATATCAATGCACCGGATGAGGTTATGTTGGCTAGACTGACAGCAAGAGAAACTTGTCCTAAATGTGGTGCGACTTACAATAAACTGTTCTTACCTGCAAAACAAGCGGGTATTTGTGATATTTGCGGGGAAACATTGACACAGCGCAAAGATGATACAAACGAAGCAGGACTTGCAAGGATTAGAACATTCCATGAACAAAGCATGCCTTTGGTTGGGTTCTATGGAAATAAAAACATCTTGATCGAAGTGGATGGTACACGAGAGATTGATGAAATTACAAAGGCGATCGTAGAAGGTCTGGAGAAATAATATGTCTATTACGATCAAAACTGAAAATCAGATTGATAAGATGCGTAGAGCCGGTAATCTTTTAGCGGAAGTGGAAGCAGTTATTGCAAAGGCAGTTGTACCTGGTGTGACCACATCCTATCTTGATAAATTGGCAGAAGATTATATCCGTAGCCATGAGGCAACGCCCTCTTTTAAGGGATACGGTGGATTTCCTGGAACACTTTGTACTTCTATTAATGAAGAGGTTGTGCATGGAATTCCAAGTGAGCGTGTACTAAAAGAAGGGGATATCCTTAGCGTGGATATGGGATGTATCTTAGGCGGTTATCATGCGGATATGGCCAGAACTTATGCCGTTGGTGAGATTTCACCAGAAGCAAAAAAATTAATTGAGGTAACAAAGCAAAGCTTTTTTGAAGGTATAACTTTTGCAAAAGAAGGCAATTATCTCAATGATATTGGTTCTGCAATACAAAAGTACGTAGAAAAAAATGGATTTTCCGTTGTACGTGCTTATGTAGGGCATGGCATTGGTACACAATTGCATGAAGCACCAGAAATCCCTAACTATAAAACCTTTGGCAGAGGTGTTCGCTTGGTAAAAGGAATGACCTTAGCAATTGAGCCTATGGTGAATATGGGGGACTGCAATGTGCGTACATTAAAAGATGGATGGACTGCAGTTACTAAGGATGGCAAGTATTCAGCACATTATGAAAATACCATTCTGATTACAGATGATGGACCCGAAATTCTTACGTTACCACGATAGACGTAATGAAAGATTGAGGTGATTACGTTGGAATATAAACTCGGGCAAATTGTTTATTCTAAAGGCGGACACGATAAGGGCGAAATTATGATGGTTCTTTCTGTTGAGGACAGATATTTATATCTGGCTAATGGAGAAAGACGCAAGGTTGCAAAACCTAAGCGAAAAAAAATCATTCATGTTCAACCGACGCAATATGTGGACGAAAATGTGGCCGAAAAATTGAAGCAGAACGAATATATTTTGGATGCAGACATTAGGAAGGCTTTGAAATTGTATCAAATGAAAGCAATAGACTGTTGAGGAGGTTCTTAGCTTGTCAAAAGATGACGTAATTGAAGTAGAAGGAACCGTACTGGAAAAATTACCTAATGCCATGTTCCAGGTGGAGTTAGAAAATGGCCATCAGATATTGGCACATATTTCTGGGAAATTGCGTATGAATTTTATCCGTATTTTGCCAGGTGATAAAGTATTAGTTGAAATGTCTCCATACGACCTGACTAAAGGCAGAATTATTTGGAGAGCGAAATAAAGGAAGGAGCGATCACAATGAAAGTAAGACCATCTGTAAAACCCATGTGTGAAAAATGCAGAATCATCAAAAGAAAAGGTCGTGTAATGGTCATTTGTGAAAATCCCAAGCATAAACAAAAACAAGGCTGATATATATTATATGACTATCCAAGGGGAATACCTTTAAAGGTCGTTTGATAAATCCGTCAAGATACCCGAAGGAGCATACAGTTAATAGCGGAGGCAGCGTGCAGGCTGACGGCTGCTCACTCTGTTTGTAATGCCCAACGAGTATAATCATTTATGCGAATATAATTGAAATTAACCATAGTTTTAGTGAATATAATAGGAGGTGCAATGTATACATGGCACGTATTGCTGGTGTAGATTTACCAAGAGAAAAACGCGTAGAAATTGGTCTGACTTATGTTTACGGCATTGGTCATCGCAGTGCAGTTCGCATCCTGAATGAAGCAGGTGTTGATCTTAGCACAAGAGTTAGAGATTTGACTGATGATGAAGTAGCGAAAATTCGTGAAGTAATTGAAAAATCTCAGAAGGTTGAAGGTGACTTGAGAAGAGAGGTTGCTCTGAACATCAAGCGTCTGATTGAAATCGGCTGTTACAGAGGCATTCGCCACAGAAAAGGTTTACCTGTAAGAGGCCAGAAAACAAAAACAAATGCAAGAACAAGAAAAGGCCCTAGAAAGACCGTTGCGAATAAGAAGAAATAATTGATTTCATAAGGAGGTTTGAATAATGGCTAAGAAAACTGTGAAAAAGACAACAACTCGCAGACGCCGTGACAAAAGAAAAGTAGAACGTGGCCAGGCTCACATTCAGTCTACTTTTAACAATACAATTGTTACAATTACTGATGCTGTTGGCAATGCATTGTCTTGGGCAAGTGCAGGTCAGTTAGGTTTCAGAGGTTCTAAAAAATCCACACCTTATGCAGCACAGATGGCTGCAGATACAGCTGCAAAGGCTGCTTCCGATTACGGTTTGAAAACAATTGAAGTTTTCGTTAAAGGACCTGGTTCTGGCCGTGAAGCTGCAATCCGTGCATTGCAGGCTGCTGGATTAGATGTTACAATGATTAAAGATGTAACGCCTGTTCCTCACAATGGTTGTAGACCACCGAAACGCAGAAGAGTATAATCATCAGGAGGTGTAGAATAAATGGCAAGAGATAGAGTACCCGTACTGAAGAGATGTAGATCTTTAAACCTAGATCCCATCTACCTTGGTATCGATAAAAAATCTAAAAAGCAAAATTTAAGAGCAAACAAGAAAATGAGTGAATATGGCCTTCAGATGAGAGAAAAGCAAAAAGCGAAATTCATCTACGGCGTTTTAGAAAAACAGTTTAGAGGCTACTATGCACAGGCTGAAAAAATTGCTAAAAAAGAAGGTATTCCTGGTGAAAACCTACTTATGTTGCTCGAAATGAGATTGGACAATGTAATGTTCCGTCTTGGTTATGGCAGAACTAGAAAAGAAGCTAGACAGATTGTTCGCCATAAACATGTTTTGGTAAACGGCAAACCCGTTGACATCCCTTCCTACCAGGTTAAGGTTGGCGACGTAGTTGAAGTGAAAGAAAAATACAAATCCATTCAGAGATACAAAGACGTTTTATCCGTTACAGACGGTAGACTTGTTCCTGAATGGTTGTCTGCAAACCATGATGGTTTAACCGGTACAGTAGTAGCAAAACCTACGAGAGCACAAATCGATATTCCTGTTGAAGAAACATTTATCGTCGAATTGTACTCCAAATAATCTGAAACGGTTGTGCAAAATAGTCAATCAAAAAAGCTGTGGGGCAATCGTCCCGCAGCACCTTAATATAAAAAAGGGAGGTTTGAATGAGTGTTTGAATTTGAGAAACCTCGTATTGAGATTGCTGAGATGGCACCGGACGGAACTTATGGCAAATTTGTGGTAGAGCCTTTAGAAAGAGGCTATGGTACCACATTAGGTAATTCCCTTAGAAGGATTTTACTTTCCTCTCTTCCAGGGGCTGCTGTCAGCAACGTGAAGATCGATGGTGTGCTTCATGAGTTTAGCGTAATTCCCGGCGTAAAAGAAGACGTTACAGAGATTATTTTGAACTTGAAAGGACTTGCAATTAAAAACACCAGTGAAGGAAATGAACCCAAGGTTGCATATATTGACATCGAGGGTGAAGGTGAAGTAAAGGGCTCTGATATTAAATGTGATAGCGATATCGAAATTTTAAATCCTGAGCATCATATTGCGACACTTTCTGGTGGTGCTACAAGCAAGCTTTATATGGAAATTACCATCAACAAAGGACGCGGCTACATTGGTGCAGACAAAAATAAGAAGGATGACCAACCTATTGGCATGCTTCCTGTTGACAGTATTTTTACACCTGTGACTAGAGTTAATTTTCTTGTAGAAAATACTCGTGTAGGTCAGATCACTGATTATGACAAATTGTCTTTAGAAGTGTGGACCAATGGCACCATCGCACCTGATGATGCAGTAAGTTACGGTGCAAAAATTTTGAATGAACACTTAAACTTGTTCATTGATCTTTCCGATAACGCAAAAGATGCTTCCATTATGGTTGAAAAAGAGGAAGGTAAGAAAGAAAAAGTTCTTGAAATGAGTATAGAAGAACTTGATCTTTCCGTTCGTTCTTATAACTGCTTGAAAAGAGCCGGTATCAACACTGTGGAAGACTTAGCGAACAAAACGGAAGAAGAAATGATGAAAGTTAGAAATCTGGGACGCAAGTCTTTGGAAGAAGTATTGAACAAAATGGCAGAGCTCGGCTTGGTGCTAAGACCTAGCGACGAGTAAGCTTTGCTTGTTACTATAATTACTGTACGATTACGCCTTCACATAAGACCGATGAGCTGTGGTGGCGGGCACTATCGTATGGGTATCAACAAGGAGGATACGAACCATGCATGCATCCGGTTATAGAAAACTTGGTAAAACAACACCTCAAAGAAAGGCATTGTTAAGAAACCAAGTAACAAATTTGTTGTATCACGGCAAAATTAAAACAACAGAAACTAGAGCGAAAGAAGTAAGAAGAATCGCTGAAAAGCTTATTACATTGGCTGTAAAAGAAAAAGACAACTTCGATGAAGTAGAAGTGACAGCTAAGGTAGCAAAAAAAGACGCAAATGGTAAGCGTGTGAAAGAAGTTGTAAACGGTAAGAAAGTAACTGTTTATGATGAAGTTAAAAAAACAGTTAAGAAGGATAGACCTTCTAGACTTGTTGCTAGACGTCAGATGTTAGCTTACATCTACCCAGTAACTGAAGTTCCTGCTGATGGCAAAAAAGTTAGAAGCTTGAGCAAAGAGGTAGACATGGCTGCTAAGATGTTTGATGAGATTGCACCTAAGTATGTAGGTCGTAACGGTGGTTACACAAGAATCGTGAAATTAGGCGCTAGAAAAGGCGACGGCGCGATGGAAGTATTCATCGAATTAGTATAATTATTAGGAACCTATAGGTTTTGTTAAATCAGAATCTATAGGTTCTTTTTTTGTGCTGATTTTAGAAAGAGTCAGATTTTTTATTACGAAGGATTTATTTGAGACATAAAGAATGTGATTTGAATAAGTGAAGGGCATATCAAGAAGATAAGCTGATTTATATTTTTTTACAAAAATCACCACTCAAATAAGTGTTTTTAAAATTTACTTGCGTATAATATGATGATATAATAGTTACAATGAATGCAAATTTTGCTGTAGCTAGAGATGGAAATACGATGTATTTGAGAAAATTATATTTTCATAGTATAGAATAAAACGAAGTGCACAAATTCTTATGTAGGTTTATAGGTTCAATAGGATACGAGCTACATCGAAACAGTTTTGCCTTGGCATACTATGGCAAATGAAAGTTATAAATTATTTATGAGAAGGTATGGATAGCAATTTAAGAGAAAAATATTTTTTAATGCAATTGATATATGCAAAGTGAGATTATTTTTACCAAATAGTTTGGGTTATTTCAAGAGAATGTGAGGGGTAATTTTGAAGGACGAAGAAATGAACAACTTTGATATGACCTTAGAAGAATGTCGAGATGTGTTTGATGCAATAGACAATATGGTTATTGTAGATGAGGAAGGAAAGATCAAGTACTTTTCACCGGATATGTACAAAGCTGTTGAGGTGATTGTAGGCAGACCTATTTCAAAAGATGTGGTGGGGAAACACATTTTAGATGTTCATCCTCTAAGTAAGATTTGTGAAACGCTTGAGAAAAAACAAGAAAATCCAGATTGCTTTTATTTTGCTGTTGGTGTAACAAATGTTGCCAAAATTAAGCCTGTTTTTCGAGGAGATAAATTAGTAGGTGCTGTCGACTACGACATATTTTCGGAGGACCATGCGCTAAAATCTTTTCTGGATAAGGTCGTAGACTACTCGATGAAAGGATTTCTAAACCTAAAAGAAGTTGTGAATACGATTTATGAACTTTCCAATAAACTGGATCGGGTAAAATACTGTGTATCGGATATTATTGGAGAGAGTACTGAGATTGTTGAATTACGTAAAAAAATTCATCTTAGTTCTCAGTCTGAATCAACCGTTATGATTATGGGGCCTACGGGCTGTGGCAAGGAATTGGTGGCTCATTCCATTCATAATATAAGCAGAAGAAGAAGTAAAGAAATGATAGAAATTAATTGTGCGGCAATCCCTGAAAATCTTGTGGAAAGTGAATTGTTCGGTTACGAGGAAGGGGCTTTCACGGGAGCAAAAAAGGGCGGTTTTGTGGGGCGATTTGAAATGGCTGATAAAAGTACAATTTTTCTTGATGAAATTGATCTCCTGCCGTATCATGTGCAGCCCAAGCTACTAAGGGTTTTGCAGGAAAAAGAGGTTACATTAATTGGGGGCAAGAAAGTTCCTGTCGACATCCGTGTAATCGCTGCCTCAAATAAGAACTTAAAAGAAATGGTTGCACAAGGAAAATTTCGAGAGGATTTATATTATCGTTTGAATGTGGTAGAAATTCGTGTACCACCGTTACTGGAGAGGAAAGAAGACATCGCAGTATTAACAGAGAGCCAGATCAAACGCTTAAATAAAACGATGAGGAAAAATGTGACAGGTATTTCAAAGGAAGCCTTGGACTTATTGATGTATCACGACTGGCCAGGAAATGTCAGAGAATTATACAATATACTGGAAAGAGCTATGAATAATTGCCAAGAAGGCCTATTGCTTCCGGCGCATTTTGGGAATTTTTTAACGGAAGCTTTACTTTCTGAAAATGACACTTTATTTCATTCCATAGGAAATCCTTTGGAAGAGATTAGAGACCGTGCAGAGAGAGAAGCCATTATGAAAGTATTAGAAATGACCAAAGGAAATCGAAGTATGGCTGCAAAATTATTAAAAATTTCCAGAACTAGCCTGTATAATAAAATTGAAAAATATAATATTATATAGTAGGAGAAATGAGTGTCGTTAAAAGTGAACACTGTAAAATATTTTGAACATACGTATAAATGTTATAAATTAGGCGAATGAAGCAAATTATGATGATGAAGTGTAAAAATATCTGAACAAATCATCGCATGGTATCAAAAAATTGAAATCGTCAGAATGCTGATAAAACAAGTAATTTGTCTATTTTTTTGGGTTTGGCACGGATATTGCTATTAATATAACTATCACCTGTTGCTATATACTGAAGTTGTGACAGGATGGATCAAAAGTTTTTTTCTATGGTAAAGGGCCCTACTGTAGAGAGGCTTCGCAATGTAACCGAAAGTTGTTTATGATTTAAGGAGGAGTGGAAATGACCACTAGCACGGAAAAGTTGAGTATAAAAACGAAATTAGGCTACGGCATAGGTCAGATGGGTGATTCCATCGGTTTCAATGTATTTTATTTCTTTTTCTTATTCTTTTTGACAGACGTTATCGGAATTTCACCAACAATCGCAGGTGCGATTTCTTTGATCGCAGTTATGTGGGATGCCATTACAGATCCAATTATTGGACACTGTACAGACAATATGCGTAGCAAACGCGGCAGAAGAAGACCATTTATGCTTGCTGCAGCTATTCCTTACGCACTTATTATGTTTTTATTATTTAATGATGTAAATTTCTCTGAAACAGCGAAAAATGGATATTTCATTATCGTTTCTATGTTGTTTTGGACAGCATACACCGCTTACGTAATTCCTTATTTTGCTTTAGGTGCTGAGATTACTCAGGATTTCGAAGAAAGAACAACACTTAGAGTTTGGGCAAGTTATTTCATGTATGCAGCAGTTTTGATCGCTTCTTCCACACCACCTATGATTATTTCTATGACTGAACAAGCAGGTGGTACTGCAGTTGATGGTTGGAGAAATGTTGGTACGACTTTTGGAATTTTAATTCTTCTTGTTATTTTAATTTGTTGGAATAGCACAAAAGGCAAAGAATTATCAATGGCAGATGTTCCAAAGTCAGAGTTTAAGGATATCTTTAAATCCTACGGTAAAATTTTCAAAATGAAATGTGTAAAACCTTTGGCAGTTTCTGTTTTACTTTGGTCTTGTACTTCTTCTTTAAGCAGTGGTGGTATTGTGTATTTGATCAACAACACATTAAGCTATGATGCAGGAATACAGTCTATGGTTTTGGCCAGCCTTTCTATCTTTGCTATGGTATGGTTGCCAGTTATTAATAAATTGGCTGCTAAATTCGATAAAAAGAAAGTTTACATGAATGGTATGATTATTTCTGCTGCTACTTTGGTTGTATTCTATTTTATCGGTTTCTCTTCCTTGTTTATGTTATTAGCGATGATCTTCATTTATTGCTTTGGTAATTCCACATACTGGACTCTATATTATTCTATGATGTACGATATTACTGAATTAGGTGAGTTCCAAACAGGTGAAAGAATCGAAGGTGCTATTACAGCATTGATGTCTTTCTGTCAGAAATTGGGTGCAGCATTTGCTATGTGGCTAACAGGACAGGTTTTGGCTTGGGGACAGTACGGCATCGAAGGTGCTGTAGAAGCTACAAATAAAGCAATTATGCTCATCAACACAGCACTTCCTGGTGTTTTTGGTATAGCGGCTGGACTTGTTGTAATTATGTACCCTCTTACAAAAACAAAATTTGTTGCAATTAGCAATGCTTTGGAAGCTAAAAAAGCTGGTAAAGAATACTCAACAGAAGGTTTTAGTGACCTTTTATAATTTAAATTTTTTGTATTTGCAAATGGTGGAAAAATGAGTAAAAAAGTATATACATGGTATGTGGTTTTTCTGAATGCTTTTATTGGGTGTATTTTATCGGCTGGATTTCCACAATCATCAATGACCATTAATTACTTAGCAGAAAAAATGCAGGTAGCTCCAGAGGTTCTACTTGTAGGGGATACGATAAAAACCGTTGCAATCATTATTGCTATGTTTGTTTCTGGTATTCTTTACAAAAAAATAGGCGCTAAGAAAGCATTCGTGTTAGGTATGATTGCTTTAATACCGGCGTTGGTGTTAACGCCTTATGTTACTTCTGTTTTCGCATTTTATGTGCTGAAGTTTGTGCAAGGGCTCTCATCTTTAGTATTTCCTGTCTTTTTGCTTATCATTATGGGATGGGTGGATGAAGAAAACAGAGGTATTTCTACTGCAGTCTTTAATGGAATTTTTTACGGTGGTGCAGGTATTGGTGGAACCTTTAGTGGTTATATTATTGCTCAATACGGTTGGATAGAATCGTATTGGGCACTAGGGGTTTTGCACTTAATTACAGCCGTTATTTGGCTGTTAACAATAAAAGAAAACCCTGCTCTTGAGGGACAAGATCAGAGGGAAGAAGAAAAAACTGATGTTCCTTTTTCAAAAATGCTGACCATGCCTATTGTTTGGCTTTTATTTGTAGCACTAATTTCCACAACTTGGTCGGTACAAGCAATCTCTATTGATATGCCACTCTTTAGTAGCTATTTGGGCTATGGAGAGATGGAAACAGGTAAGATTTTATCTGGCATAACAATCGGTATCGTTAGTGCCTGTATCATTTCTGGTAAGGCGAGTGATGCGTTTGCAGCTAGGATGACAAATAAAGGGTTTGCTAGGGTTATGGTATATTCTTTTGGGTGTGTCATTACTATTTTGTCGATAGCAATGTTGCTGTTGTTGGATTTAGCAAATTTTATGACATTCTATTTGGCAGTTATGAGTTTTTCTTTTGGTTCTGCTTGGGGCTTTGGCGCTTTTTATTCCATTTTGCCAGAAATTTTTAATCCCGATTCCTTGCCGATGGCTACAGGCTTTATTGGTGGGTGCGGGGATATAGGCATGACTTTTGCGCCAGTTGTGGTTGGTATTATGTTTGGTATAAAAGGATATTGGAATATTGGATGGATGGTTTGTGCTGGCGTGGCACTTTTTAGTGTGATCGCCTGCTTATTGATACTAAAAATTATTTCGAAACAAAGAGAGGTTGAATAAGATGGGAAGATTTTTAAATGTAGGTTTAATTCAGATGCCAATTAGTCAAGATACAGTGGTGAATTTGAAGTATATCGAAGAAAAAGTGGCAGCACTTATGAGTGGATACCATAAGCCAGAACTTATTGTAGGTGTTGAATGTATACAGTGTTTCACACCTGAATATATCCCTGGTGCAATGACAGAATTTTTCTCGGGAATTGCTAAAAAATATGGAATTTACTTCATTCCAGGAACAATGTATGAAAAACATGCTGACCTTCCAGAAGGTATTTACTATAACTCTGCACCAATTTTTAACCCTAAAGGTGAATTGGTAGATGTTTACAGAAAGATGGCTCCTTGGCGTCCTTCTGAAGCATTTGCAGAACCAGGTAGACGTTATGTTGTATTTGATATTCCTGAGAAACAGACCAAAGTTGGCGTACAGATTTGTTACGATTTGAATTTCCCGGAAATTTCTAGAAATGAAACTTTGATGGGTGCAGAAATTCTTGTTAAGTTAACAATGGATCCACAGGAATTATACTACTTCAACAAACCATTGCATTTTGCTCGTGCGATTGAAAACCAAGCATATATGATTTCTACAAATGGTGTTGGATTCTTTAATAACATTCATATGTATGGAAATTCTTTGGTGGTTAACCCTGAAGGCCAACTTCTTTGGGAAGCTGGACAAGAAGCTACAATTGCAACCCTTACCTTAGATTTGGACTTGGTAACAAGAACAAGACAGTACGGCACAATGTTTGTTGACCATTATTTACAGCACTTAAGAGATTATAACTTCCCAATGCCTTATGCAGACGATGTGTCTAAGGCACCTGTGTTTGAAACAATAAGAAAAACACCTGTTGATCCACATGAATATGAGGAAGATGTAAAATCTATTGGCGTTTGTCAAATTGGTAATATGATTGAGATTATGCCTGATGTAGATCAGTTTGAAAAGAATTTGGATGAATTTCTTAACAGAAAATAATAAAAATCTTTTGTAATGAAAAGATAAAGAAATATAAAAAAGAGCTGACGCTTGCAAAATCGTCAGCTCTTTTTTTAAAAATTTTCTTCATTAGAATAATGTGCTCTCATTTGAAAACGAATAGAGGAGAATGTGTGTGGTGAGTACGCTTGCATATTGATAAAGTACAAAGGGTATTTTCCTTGACTTTTTTCTTGAAAAAACGTATTCTATTGATAGCTATGAGCATAGCTTGCCATAGACTAAGAGGAGAGAAGTCTCTACGTGAAAAGGTGAAATTATGAAAATGGTGAAGTCCGAAGGTCTAACATACGAATATTTAAAAATGCATGAAACAGACTACGGTACTGAAGAAGAAAAGGTTGCCGCCTTAAAGTCGGTTACCTTAGAAATTGAAAAAGGCGAATTTGTGGTGGTTTTGGGCCATAATGGATCAGGAAAATCTACTTTTGCAAAACATATTAATGCTTTATTAGAGCCAACAGATGGCACGATATGGGTAGAGGGTATGGATACAAAAAATGGTGAACTGGTTTGGGAAATCAGACAAAAGGCTGGTATGGTTTTTCAAAATCCGGATAATCAATTGGTAGCGACCATTGTAGAAGAAGATATTGCCTTTGGGCCAGAAAATATGGGAATAGAACCAGAAGAAATCCGCCGTCGTGTGGACGAAGCATTGGCAACGGTGCGTATGCAACAGTATGCCACCCACACGCCATCAAAGCTTTCGGGCGGTCAGAAACAAAGAATTGCCATTGCAGGCGTTTTGGCGATGAAGCCAGATTGCATTATTTTGGACGAGCCTACCGCGATGCTTGATCCTGTGGGTCGAAAAGAAGTGATAGAAACGATTGAGCGCTTAAATAAAGAAGAGGGCATTACCATTATTTTGATTACTCACTACATGGATGAAGCAGTTCGTGGAGATCGGGTTTATGTGATTGATGACGGTGAGGTAGTGATGGAGGGGAAACCTAGGCAGATTTTTTCGCAGGTTGAACGTCTTCAACAATACGGTTTGGATGTACCGCAGGTGACTGAGGTTGCACATCTTTTGCGTAAGGAAGGAATCGAATTACCCGCGGATATTTTGACAGTCGAAGAAATGGTAGGTGCAATATGTCAATTAAAATTAACAACTTAACATATATTTATAATAAGGATACTGCTTTTGAAAAAAAAGCATTGGATGATGTTTCTTTAGAAATAAAAAAAGGCGAGTTTATTGGCTTAATTGGACATACAGGTTCGGGTAAGTCGACATTAATTCAGCATTTAAATGGAATTATCAGTCCGACTAAGGGTGAAATATTAGTGGATGGCGATAACATTCATAAGGATAAAGCGAAGCTGAAAGAGGTACGTCGTCGTATTGGTTTGGCTTTTCAATATCCAGAGTATCAACTTTTTGAAATGAGTGTTTATAAAGATGTGGCTTTTGGCCCCACTAATATGATGCTTTCAAAAGAGGACATTGACAAAAATGTTGTCTCTGCACTGGAAACGGTTGGGATATCATCAGACTTATATGAAAAGTCACCCTTTGATCTATCGGGAGGGCAAAAGCGTCGTGTGGCGATCGCTGGCGTTTTGGCGATGAATCCTGAGGTTCTTATTTTGGACGAACCTACCGCTGGACTAGACCCTAAGGGTCGTGACGAAATTCTACAGGCAATTAAACGTCTGCATAAAGAAAGAGGCATTACTGTTATTTTGGTTAGCCATAGTATGGAGGATGTTGCGAAACTGGTGGATCGGATTATTGTGATGCATGAAGGCAAGGTAGCGACTATGGGGACGCCAAAAGAAGTTTTTTGTAAAGTCAAGGAGCTAGAAGATATGGGGCTTGCAGCACCACAAGTAAGTTATGTTTTTTCGGCACTAAAAGAAAAAGGATTTGATGTGCCTTTGGATGTGTTTACAATAGACGAAGCTAAGCATGTATTGCTAGATTTAGTAAAGCAGGTGAACGTATGATTCGGGATATTACCATTGGCCAATACTATCCTGTGGATTCCCCCATCCATCGGCTAGATGCCAGAGTAAAGCTAACGATAACTTTTATATATATTATTACGCTTTTTGCGGTAAATTCTTTTACAGGTTACTTTTTCGTGGTTGCTGTGTTAGGGATAGTGATTGCTGCTTCTAAGATACCCTTAAAATTTATGCTTAAAGGGATTAAAAGCATTATGGTTATTATTTTGTTTACGGCTTTTATTAATCTTTTTATGACACCGGGAGAAAGCATTATTTGGGAATGGAAGTTTTTGACGCTTACAGTTGAAGGGATTATATTGGCAACGAAGATGTGTATCCGTTTGGTGCTTTTGATTATTGGTTCTTCTGTGCTTACCCTTACGACGACACCAATACAATTGACAGATGGTATTGAGTACATTCTACGTCCATTTAAAAAGATTGGGGTTCCGGCACATGAGATTGCGATGATGATGACCATTGCATTACGCTTTATTCCTACATTGCTTGATGAAACAGATAAAATCATGAAAGCACAGCAAGCAAGAGGTGCTGACTTTGATACGGGGAATTTGATGCAAAAGGCAAAAAGCTTGATCCCAATTCTTGTTCCATTATTTATTTCTGCTTTTCGTAGGGCGGAGGAGCTTGCTATGGCTATGGAAGCTAGATGTTACCATGGGGATGAAAATAGAACGAGGATGAATCGCATGTATATGCAAAAGAGAGATTATTTTGCACTGACACTGGGCGTATTATATATTGCAATGATTTTTGGATTACGTTATGCCACTGGAATAGTTCCATTTATGATTTAAATGGCGTGGGTGCCAGTGATATATTATGACACAAGCAAAAGGGGAACAAGGTTGTTCCCTTTTTGTGACTTAGGAGGAATTGGGTGAAACGCATATTATTGACCATTGCCTATGACGGAACGAAATATAGCGGTTGGCAGAAACAATTGCTACCGGAAGTGACAACTGTTGAGGGTGAGTTAGAAAAAGCTTTGCGACTTCTTTTTCAGATGCCAGACTTAAGCTGTATTGGGGCTAGCAGAACGGATAGTGGCGTGCACGCTTTGGGGCAAAGAGCCACAATTGACGTTGATACAAAGATACCAACAGAAAAAATACCTTTGGCGATACGTGCATTTCTTCCGGACGATATTGTTGTAACCAACGCACAGGAAGTGCCAGATTGCTTTCATCCTAGATATGATTGTGTGAAAAAAACGTATGAATATCGAATTTTTAATGGGAAAATTAAAAATCCGAAGGAAAGGTTATATTCTACGTTTATACACAGCACGCTAAATTTGGAAAGGATGAATTTGGCGGCGAAGAAGTTTATTGGTACTTACGATTTTTCTGCCTTTTGTGCAGTGGGGAGTACGGTTAACTCTAAGGTGAGAACGATTTTTGACTGCTTTGTGAAGCAAGAGGGAGATATGATCTGCATTTATGTTACTGGTGATGGATTTTTATACAATATGGTACGTATTATCGCAGGTACTTTAATTTCTGTAGGGTTAGATAAAATTTCACCAGAGGAAGTGACGAATATTATTTTTAGTAAAGACAGGCAAAAAGCGGGACAGACCGCAGAGGCACAAGGTTTATCTTTACTGGAAATATATTACGATTTTCAAGGAATTTAGTTGACAGTTGCAAATGAATGTACTATAATAATAAAGCTATTATTGATTTTAGAACCGAAAGGTTTTAAATATATGTTTCTCAAGGTGGGATCCAACAAGTTATGTGAATGAACATAATGGAGATTGGCCGTTTTGTACCCGCAAAGCGTCAAAGTCAAAGGATCAAACAAATAAATTATAGGGAGGTAGAAACCATGAGAACAACTTATATTGCGAAGGAGTCTGATGTAGTAAAAAAGTGGTATGTAATTGATGCTGCTGATGTGACACTAGGTCGTATGTCCACAGAAATCGCAAACATTTTAAGAGGCAAGAACAAACCACAGTATGCACCTAACGTAGATATGGGCGATTATGTAATCGTTGTAAATGCTGAAAAGGTTGCTGTAACAGGTAAGAAATTGGAACAGAAAATGTACCATCATCACTCTGGTTACACAGGCGGTTTGAAATCAACTAGACTTGACAAAATGCTTGAAACACACCCTGAAAGAGTAATTGAACATGCTGTAAAAGGTATGCTTCCTAAAAATGCTCTTGGTAGAAAGATGTTCGGCAAATTGCACGTTTATGCGGGCGCAGATCATCCCCATGAAGCACAGAAACCCGAAAAATTGGAAATTAAATTTTAATAGGAGGAGGAACGCATAATGGCAGCAGCTAGATATTATGGTACAGGTAGAAGAAAATCTTCCGTAGCTAGAGTATATTTAGTACCAGGCAACGGTAAAGTTACAATTAATAAAAGAGATATGGACGATTATTTTGGTCTTGAAACACTTAAGCTTATTGTTCGTCAGCCTTTAGAATTGACAGAAACATCAGCTAAATTTGACGTTTTGGTAAACGTAAATGGTGGCGGTTTCACAGGTCAGGCAGGTGCGATTAGACACGGTATTTCTAGAGCTTTGCTTCAGGCAGATGGCGATTACAGACCTTCTTTGAAAAAAGCTGGTTTCTTAACTCGTGATCCTAGAATGAAAGAAAGAAAGAAATATGGTCTTAAGGCAGCACGTCGTGCTCCACAGTTCAGCAAGAGATAATTATTTCAACTTTATACAAGTTATCAAAAACCCGAGAATGTTATGTTCTCGGGTTTTTTTGTACTGAGATGAGAATTTAGCTATCTAGGCTGCACGAATGATATGGATCATTTGAATATGCAGGAGTCCTGATAGATGATATGTCATGAGATTTAAAATTCTCTATGTAAAATAGGATTTGACTAAGATTGTGGCAGAGTTTGTGTTGGTGGTCATAGTGATTGAGGGCTAGTTTTATTTTACTTTGAAATATTTTGATATATGTTGTTTTTACAACATAAGTGCTACGGAATGTGTGTTATGATTGGTTTAACAAAAACAACATTTCATAAATTATTTAAAAAGGAGATGTTTCTTATGAGGTATAGTGTAAATGAAAATTGCATTGGTTGTGGATTATGTGAGATG
>JBKEAS010000121.1:0-4224 GCA_047972635.1 Anaerotignum sp. | reverse complement strand
TTTGAAACGCCGAGTTCATCAGAAACATTTGTTATTTTTCTGCCGTCCTCGATAATAAGCTTTATAGCCATTTTCTTAAATTCATCATCGTATTTTCTAAAAGTTGACATAGTATTATCCTTCATATATAAGTTTGATAAGTTTGTGGTTTATACCGCAAGTCTTGAGAAACAATCGAAAAAATGCTTTTTAAATAGTACCGACGGCGAAATGAACTAAGAAATATTTAATTTGTTTCGCCTTTTAATTTAGTACAGCATTTTTATCTCTTTGTTTGTCAAGACCAAGTCGCTTTCAGCGGTTGCTACTTTGCCCTCTGACTCTCTGAATCTTGAAATATTTTCAAAAAGACAAGTTAGTATGTGTCTACCGTTTTTAGTAGTGTCGCATCAATCACAGAAGCCTCGTGTTTGTTTTTAGCGATATCAATTCCTATGTAAAACAAAAAATACACCAACTTTCTAGGTCGCATTGCAACAAAAATTTAGTGCAGATAGGTTTCCCTCTTTACTTTACGGTATACAACCTCGTTCGATATTCAGCACAAAATGCTATCCAGTTCATTCGCATCAACCCGTAAAGAAGAGGTGCAAGTCTTTCGTGGGAAGCTAAACTTCAAGGAGGTGAACTGCACCCTCATCTGTACTAAGCCTATTATCCCATATGGCTTATGGAACAACAGGTTTTTATACGGTTTTCTTGTTAAATTAACCGTAACTTTATTATACGAGAAGGTGGTGCAAATGAATATATTAAAAGGCCTATTTCGGTCAAGAGATAAACCTCAAAATGCAACCAGTGGTAGTTCCTACCGCTTTTTCTTTGGGCAAACACAAGCCGGGAAATCCGTAACAGAGCGAACTGCTATGCAAATGACAGCAGTGTATTCTTGCGTTAGAATTTTAGCTGAAGCTGTGGCAGGACTTCCTTTGCACCTATACAGTCATACTGATGGTGGTGGAAAGGAAAAAGAAATAAAACATCCGTTATATTTTCTACTCCACGATGAGCCTAATCCTGAAATGACATCATTTGTCTTTCGTGAAACGCTTATGACACATTTACTGCTTTGGAGAAATGCTTATGCTCAGATTATCAGAAATGGTAAAGGCGAGGTAATTGCTCTTTACCCTCTTATGCCAAATCGAATGACTGTAGATAGGGATAGTAAAGGACAAATAATATACACCTATCAAGTTTCAAATGATGATGCCAAAACCATGACAGGCTCTATGGTGACATTAAAATCAAGTGATGTTCTCCATATCCCCGGACTTGGTTTTGACGGACTTGTCGGTTACTCACCTGTTGCTATGGCGAAAAACTCAATCGGTCTTGCCATTGCAACAGAGGAATACGGTGCTAAGTTCTTTGCTAATGGTGCTGCTCCGAGCGGTGTACTGGAACATCCGGGAACACTTAAAGACCCAACAAAAGTAAGGGATAGTTGGAACTCTGCCTATCAAGGAAGTTCTAACGCCCACCGCGTTGCTGTGCTTGAAGAAGGCCTAAAATATACACTGATTGGTATTTCTCCTGAACAAGCACAATTTTTAGAAACAAGAAAATTTCAGATAAACGAGATTGCTCGAATTTTCAGAGTGCCACTACATATAGTTGGTGATCTTGAGAAGTCGAGCTTTTCTAATATTGAGCAGCAGTCGCTTGAGTTTGTAAAATATACCCTTGACACTTGGGTGATTAGATGGGAACAAGCAATGGTTCGTGCCTTGCTATCCCCACTGATAAGGAGAAGTATTTTATAAAGTTCAATGTGGACGGTTTGCTCCGTGGTGATTACCAAAGCAGAATGAACGGTTATGCCAACGGCAGACAGAACGGTTGGATGATTGCAAATGATATCCGCACTCTTGAAAATTTGGATAAAATCCCATCTGATGAGGGTGGAGATTTGTATTTAATCAATGGCAATATGCTCCCACTTAAAAACGCAGGAGCATTTGCAAATATTGACGGAGAGGAGGAAAAAGAAAGTGAAGAAATTTTGGAAGTGGAAGAATCAGATAGTAACCAATCAGGACAATCAAGAAAAAGAGGAAAGAACCCTATTTCTTAATGGAATTATAGCTGAACAAACTTGGTTTGATGATGAGGTATCCCCTAAGCTGTTTAAAGATGAACTCTTTAGTGGTAGTGGAGATATAACTGTTTGGATAAATTCTCCGGGTGGTGACTGCATTGCAGCCGCACAAATTTACAATATGCTGATGGAGTATAAAGGCAATGTCACGGTCAAGGTTGATGGCATTGCGGCATCTGCCGGAAGCGTAATCGCTATGGCAGGAACTAAGGTTTTGATGAGCCCTGTTTCAATGCTTATGATTCATAACCCAAGTACATTTGCATGGGGAGATAAAGCGGAATTATCAAGAGCCATTGAGATGTTAGCAAGTGTAAAAGATAGCATCATCAATGCTTACGAGATAAAAACAAGCCTATCTCGTGCAAAAATATCCCACATGATGGATGCTGAAACTTGGATGGATAGCGGTAAAGCCTTAGAACTTGGATTTATTGATGGAGTAATAAATCGTGAAAATGACCCTACTCCACCTGAAAATATCTGCGAAATGCCGATGGAGTTTTCACAGGTTAAAATCACAAACTCGCTTATGGAGAAGATTGCAAAGAAATGCGTTATATCTCCTAAGGTAGAGGAAGAAACAAATAATGTTAGTGCAAACTCTCTCATTGAGAGATTAAATTTAATGAAAAATTGGAGGAATTAGAAATGAACATTAACGAACTTAGAGAAAAAAGAAAATTAGCGTGGAATGCTGCAAAAGCCTTTGTTGAGGCAAAGAGAAATTCAGATGGACTTTTGTCAGAGGAAGATGCCAAAACCTACGATGAGATGGAGCAAAAGGTTAAAAATTACAGCCTTGAAATCGAGCGTATGGAAGAAATGCTTGCTATTGAAAACGAGATGTTAAAGCCTGTAAATGCTCCTATCGTATCAAATCCTATGAAAATGGGTGATGATAACAAAGAAGTGAAAACAGGAAGAGCAAGTAATCAGTATCGAGATGATATGTTAAAAGCTATGCGTTCAAGATTTAGAAATGTATCAAATGTACTGCAAGAAGGTGTTGATGCAGATGGAGGTTACCTTGTTCCGGAAGAATATGATACTCGCTTAATCAAGAAATTAACTGAGGAGAATATCCTTCGTAAACTTGCCCATGTTGTTACAACCGGCGGAGAGAGAAAAATTAATATTGCAGCAAGCAATCCTGCCGCTGCATGGACTGATGAAGGTGGAGCACTTACTTTTGGTGATGCAAAGTTTGAGCAAATCTTACTTGATGCACATAAGCTGACCGTTGCGGTTAAAGTGACGGAAGAACTTTTATACGATGAACAATATGACCTTGTAGGACACTTAATGGATCAATTCACTAAGGCATTATCCAATGCTGAAGAAGATGCGTTCTTAAATGGTGACGGAGTTAAAAAGCCACTTGGTATTTTCGCTGCAAGCGGTGGTGGAGAAATTAGTGTAACTACTGCAAGTGCTACGGCGATTACAGCAGATGAACTTATCAATCTTGTGTATAGCCTTAAAAGACCATATAGAAAAAATGCGTCCTTTATCATCAATGACCAAAGTTTAGCTGTTATTAGAAAACTAAAGGATAATAACGGAAACTTTATGTGGCAGCCCGCACTTGTTCAAGGAGAGCCTGACAGATTACTTGGCTATGTTGTTCATACTTCAGCGTATGTGCCGACTATTGCAGCCGGTGCATCGGTTATTGCCTTTGGTGATTTTAATTATTACAACATTGGTGATAGAGGGACAAGGTCATTTGCTGAACTTAAGGAACTTTGTGCCGGAAATGGTATGGTTGGTTTTGTTGCAAAAGAAAGAGTTGATGGTAAATTAGTTTTATCTGAAGCTGTGAAAATCTTAAAAATGAAAGGTACATCTGCTTAAATTAGAGATTGGAGGTAGCGAATGTTAGAAGAACTACTCATCAAGGTAAAAGAAAACTTAATACTCACCCACGAGGTAGATGATGAGATGTTAAAAAGGCTCATCGCTACCTCTATTTCTTATGCGGAAAGCTATCAGCATTTAGAGTGCGACACTACTAAAAACGGTAGACACATACTAACTTGTCTTTTTGAAAATATTTCAAGATTCAGAGAGCCAGAGGGCAAAGTAGCAACCGCTGAAAGCGACTTGGTCTTGACAAACAA
>JBKEAS010000051.1:0-2902 GCA_047972635.1 Anaerotignum sp. | reverse complement strand
AGAACGGTATTGCAAAACCTCTGCCAAGTGTGGCAATTTGATTTCGTCGCTACCATCTAAATCTGCAATGGTTCGTGCTACTTTTAATATTTTGTGATATGCCCTTGCACTTAAATCTAAGCGTGTAAAGGCATTTTTGAGCAAATCTCGTTCTTTTTCACCCAGAAAACAAAAATCCTCAATTTGTGCCGCACTTAACTGTGCATTAAAGTAAATCCCTTCTTTTTCATATCGTTTTAATTGGATATCATGAGCTTTTAAGACTCTTTTCTTAATATCCAATGAGGACTCACTTGTTTCCATTCCTTCCAAATCTTCATATGTCACAGCTGGCATTTCTACCATGATGTCTATTCTGTCTAAAAGAGGTCCGCTGATTTTTCGGTTATATTTTACAATTTCATTCATTGAACAGTGGCACTTGTTTCCATCTCCCAGATACCCACAAGGGCATGGATTCATGGCAGCAACAAGCATAAAATTCGAAGGAAATGTTAAGGTTCCATTGACACGGGAAATGGTTACCTCACCATCTTCAAGGGGCTGACGCATAATTTCTAAAGCAGAGCGCTGAAACTCTGGCAACTCATCAAGAAAAAGCAAACCATGGTGTGAAAGGGAAATTTCGCCGGGTTTTGGTATCCGTCCACCACCTGTTAGGGCTGAGGCAGAAATGGTATGATGTGGCGAGCGAAAAGGGCGTGTACGGATGAGAGAACTTTTATTTCGTAATTGTCCTGCAACGCTATATATTTTTGTAATTTCAATGCTCTCCTCAAAAGTCAGATCAGGCATGATGGAAGGAAATCGTTTTGCAAGCATTGTTTTGCCAGAACCTGGGGGGCCAATCATTAAAAAGTTATGCCCACCTGCCGCTGCAATTTCCATGGCACGTTTTGCTCGTTCTTGTCCTTTTACATTGGCAAAATCCAGTAATTCCAAGGTTTCGTTGTTTTGAAAAAGCATTTTAATGTTAACGACATATGGAGATAATTTTGTTTTTCCTAACAAATGTTCTACAATTTCTTTTAAATTTCCGACGGGGTAGACTTCAATTCCTTCTACCAATGCCGCTTCATCCATATTTTCTTTTGGAACAAAACATTTTTTAATGCCATCTTGCTTCGCACCATAAACCATAGGCAATACACCATTTACAGCTCGAACAGATCCGTCCAAGGAAAGCTCGCCTGTTACAAAGTAATCGTTGGCGATTTCGCTCTTTAATACACCGCAAGCACATAAAATACCTAGTGCAATGGGTAAGTCAAAAGATGCTCCTTCTTTGCGTGTATCAGCAGGTGCGAGGTTTACGGTAATGTGTTTTACGGGAAAAGAAAACCCAGAATTTTTTACAGCCGTGCGAACTCTATCTTTTGATTCTTTTACTGCTGAATCTGGTAATCCTACAATATCAAAAGAAGGTAACCCACTACTCAAGTCCACCTCAACAGAAACAGGATAACTGTCAATCCCCTGCAAAGCAGAGCTTTTAATGATAGAAAGCATGATAACGCCTCATTTCTTCATACAAATATTCAAGTCGTTCCAAGTCTTATAAGTTTCCTATAAGATACTTAGAATAGATGAAATAATCATAACAATTTTTACCAAAATTTGCAATAATCATGGTGAAGTTCTACGAAAATATATTCATTTTTCACGAAAAATTTTATGAAATTGTAAATTCTTATTGAATTTTGAAAAAAAAGGTTATATAGTTAATGGCAATGACTTGAATAAGAAAAGGGGTACGTTGATGGAAGAGTATTATTTGATGTGGCTTTCAAGAATTGATGGTGTTGGTATCAAACGCATTCAAATACTCTTAGATTATTTCCAAACGGCACAAGCGATTTGGAGCGCTAAAAGAGAACAACTTCTTTCTATCAAAGGTATTTCTGAAAAGATTGCAGATGCAATACTTTCTTCTAAAAATGAGCAAGAACTTGAATCTTGGATCGACGAGTTAGAAACAAAAGAAATACAATTTTATTCATTTCGCCATCCCAAATATCCAGCGCTACTAAAGGAAATTTATAACCCACCTATTGGCATTTATGTAAAAGGAACATTGCCTGAGGATGATATAGATAAAATATCCTTGATTGGAGCTAGACGTTGTTCCAGATATGGTGCGAATGTTGCATATCAAATGGCTAAGGATATTGTAAAGGCAAATATTGTTATTGTCAGTGGTATGGCAAAAGGTATTGATACCATGGCACATAAGGGTGCAATTGATGGTTTTGGACAAACCATTGCTGTGCTTGGCTGTGGTGTTGATGTTTGTTATCCAATAGAAAACAAAGAATTAATGGAACAAATTATAAACAACGGATGTTTGATCTCTGAGTATCCGCCTGGCACGAAAGCTTCGCCACTTCATTTTCCAAAACGAAATCGTATCATTAGTGGTTTGTCAAAAATTCTTGTGGTCGTTGAGGCAGGAAAAAGGAGCGGAACACTGATTACGGTGGATTTGGCACTAGAAAGTGGCAGAGATGTTTTTGCAGTTCCTGGTAATGTAACGAGTGCTTTAAGTCAAGGTACCAACGATTTGATCAAACAAGGATGTCCGCCGGTTACAGAAAGTGATGACATTTTAATAAAATTGGGCATTACTTATAAAAATGAGGAACAAGAAACTTTTTCAAAAGCGATAGTGGAAAAGCTAACACTTGAAGAAAAAGAAGTTTATGATGAGATAATTGATAAAGAACCTGTTTTGGCAGAAACCATTTGCAGGAAATTGCATAAAAATATACAGGAAGTGCAATATATACTTTCCTTGTTGGAGATAGCAGGGTTTATACGAAAAATTCCACAGTCAGGATATATTCGGGAAAGTTAAATTTTGAGGTGAAGTATGACAGAAGAAGTGATTGAAAAAAAGAAGAAA
>JBKEAS010000050.1:0-11984 GCA_047972635.1 Anaerotignum sp. | reverse complement strand
TCCCAATCACAGGGATAGAGACTGCCTCTTTTACCTGGCGGATAATATCCCAGTCTGCCTTTCCGCTATAATACTGTTCTCTTGTCCTTCCATGCACTGCCACAGCCGCCGCACCATTTGCTTCTGCGATTTTTGCAATTTCCGGTGCGTTGATATGGTTATCATCAAAGCCTTTGCGAAATTTAATGGTCACAGGCTTCTTCTGTCCCTCTACCAAAGCCTTTACAATCTCACCCACACGGAATGGATCTTTTGTTAGGGCACTCCCCTCGCCATTTTTAACAATTTTAGGAGCAGGACATCCCATATTCACATCTATAATATCAAATGGATATGCTTCAATTTTTTTCCCCATTTCCCCTAGTATCTTAGGGTCTGAGCCAAAAAGTTGAATTGCTGTAGGTCTTTCTGACGCTTCAACTGTCAACAACTCCGTTGTATTTTTATTATCGTATAAAATGCCTTTGGCACTTACCATCTCAGAGTAAACCAAACCACAACCCATCTCTTTACACAAAAGCCTAAAAGGTAAATCCGTCACACCAGCCATAGGTGCCAAAAAAACATTATTTGAAACTTCAACCGTTCCAATTTTCATAAAAACACCTCCTATCTTTCCTTAGTGTTTTATCATACCAAACATTTTTATCCCTTACAAGAAAAAAAGGCGGGATATACCCACCTTTACTTATTTTTTTGGTATAAAATCTTAAGGCCTTTTAATGTCAAAACAGGGTCTAAAATATCAAAAATCCGCTTATCCGGATCAATCACCCTAGCCAAACCGCCTGTAGCGATGACTTTCATATGTGGCATTTCAAGCTCTTTTCTCAATTGTTCTACGATGTACTTGGTCTGCCCAATATGTCCAATCACAAGCCCTGCCTGTATGCTTCCAACGGTATTTTTCACCACAATCGATTTAGGTTTTTTGATTTCAACTTTAGGCAGCTGTGCCGCCCTTTGATACAAAGCCTCAGCACAAATAGAAATACCAGGTGTAATAAGTCCTGTAATAAACTCTGATTTATCATTGATTACATCAAAGGTATTGGCAGTACCATAGTCAATTACCACAGCGGGCCCACCGTAGATCTCGTTTGCTGCCACTAAATTTACAATACGATCTGCCCCTACCGCTTTTGGGTTATCTCTTTTAATGACAATGCCCGTTTTCATCCCAGCACCAACAATCATAGGCTCAATATCGAAATACTTTCGAACGGCTTGGATCAAAGAATACATAATATCCGGCACAACCGAAGATATAATGACAGCTTCAATGCATTTCACTTCAAAGTCCACCGCATCAAAAAGGCCACATAAAAAAATTCCTGTTTCGTCCGCTGTTTTGTTGCTACCTGTTGCCATTCGCCAACATTTTACAAGTTTTTCTCCTTGATAAGCACCCAAAACGTAATTTGTATTCCCAACATCTATCACTAGAAGCATTTACGTGCCCCCCCATGTCCATTCTTATTTTTCTCATAAATCAGCCTCAACCCGTGCAACGATAGAACCGGATCATACACATCAAAGATTTCTCCACAGTCATCAATGACCTTTGCAAGCCCACCAGTCGCAATCACCTTAAGGTTTGGTAGATTTAATTCCTCACGTATACACTCTATCATATGGATGGTTTCCCCCACATGGCTAATCACAAGACCCGCTTGCATACTTTCCACCGTATTATTTGTAATAATACTCTCAGGAGCAACAATTTCAAACTTGGGTAACTTTGCCGCCCTTTGGTATAATGCCTCGGCGCAGACTTGAATTCCGGGAGCCGTAATACCTGTTACAAATTCACCTTCGCCGCTAACCACATCAAAGGTCGTCGCTGTATTATAATCGATCACAATTGCAGGACCGCCATATATTTCGTATGCCGCCACCAAAGTCACAATACGATCCGTGCCCATTTCTTTCGGATTTTCCATCCTCAAGTTGATACCTGTTTTCATACCAGGACGAACAATCATGGCCTCATGCTTCAAGTATTTTCTTATCCCATTTGTCAAAGAATACATCGCATTGGGTACAACAGAAGAAATAATAACTGCATCTATTACTTCTGCGGAAATACCTGCATGTTTAAACAAGGAACGTATTAATATACCAGTTTCATCGGAAGTTCTGCTACTAACGGTTGATAAACGCCAATTCGCCACAAGCTTCTCTTCTTCAAATACACCTAACACGGTGTTGGTATTGCTTACATCAATTACTAATATCATTCTGTCCTCCCCTAAAACCAAAGACGAAAAAAGTGCGCCGACCTCTTTGTGCTCTTTTTTTACTTTTCTTAGTTTGAACGAACCTTTTTGTATAATATTTTTTTTAATGTTTTTGCTACTGTTCCGCCAATCAAACAAGCAGCAGTCATTTCCAATACCGCATTCACGCCCACAAAAGCGATGACAAAGAAAAAGACATTCAAATCACCCAAACCTGCATTTATGGATTGCACAAACTCTGTATTCCAAAAAAACAAAATAAATACACTCATATATAATATCGTATTTAACAATGCAGTAATCAATCCACCTATAAAATAACAAGCTGTTTTTGTTTTATCTATTTTTGCAAGTCCGATAAAAATCAGCCCGGAAAACCAACCCACAAGTGCTCTCGTTGGCACGCATAACAAAAAGGTGAATAATGGATTAATGCCCAAAAGGGTTGTCCCAAAAGGACTTATTCCAAAACATTGATAAAAACTTGTTAACCCGAATATCGTCCCCAATAACAATCCTGCCTTTGGCCCAATGATCATGGCACCTATGGCAACAGGAACAGTAAGCAAAGATATCGACGCACCCCCTGTTTGTAGATACCCTAGGGGTGTGAACGCCATCAACAAAATAATGGCAATCATCATGCTCGTCGTTGTTAAATCCTTCACCGAAACCTTCTTCTTTCCCTCTACTGCTTGTACACTCATTGTAATTGCTCCCTTCATTCTCATTCTTATGCTCCGCTTAGCGGAAGATATAAGACTACTAAGTTTTCTTTTGCTAAGACTTCCAAATGATTCAAAGTGTATCTGACAACACTTGTCATGACACCTTCTCCTCTCTTTTATCAGAAATCTTACCATGCACCATTATATCAGCTAATAGAATAATTACAATATTTTTTAAAATTTTTGTTAAACATTTTACAATATTTGTTCTTTTCCTGATTGATTTAAAAATTCTTCTTTTAAACTTTCGCCTTCCTCTGTAAAAAATATGGCATACCATACCTTCAATGAAGCCAAAAGCTCTTTTTGTGTCGTGCAGAGTTTTTTTATTTCCAATTCAGCACCAATTTCATCAAAGTTTAAGTCATCTTCTTGTTTGACTGTTTCAAAATATATCTCACCATCTTCATGAAAACCCATTAAAAATGTGCAGCATAACTTTTGTGCATTTGTAACACAAATAATACGCACATCTTCTTGAATGGACTCCGGAAGTGATTGAAACTTCGGCTCCAAATAAAATTTTTGTTGTTCATAACTTGCTGCTGCTAAAACCATATCTCCCATATCTATTTACCTCCTCTAATCGAAACCTCTCCTGAAAATACAATTTCTTTTTTTGCATTGTCTTTCCGAATGACAACCAACTCCCCATCTGCCGTAAGATCCTCCACATAAGCAAGGTAGGATTCCTTGCCCAAAACCCGAACCTCTTGATTGATGGTGATACATTTTTCTTTGTATCTGTCAAGAAATGGCTTAAAATTGCATCCCGCCTGCAAAAATTCATCGTACAGCTTCTCAAAATTCATCAATACTTTTTGTAATATATTTTTTCTTGAAAAAGTTCTCCCGCTTTCTAGGTAAATAGATGTAGCAATCTCACGTAGTTCTTCCGGAAATGCCTTTGTATTCACATTTATCCCAATCCCGACAATTAAAAAATGTACTTCTTCTATCGCACAGTCCATCTCTGTGAGTATCCCAACCAATTTTTTGCCATTTAGCAAAATATCATTTGGCCATTTAATCTTTAGGTCAAGCTTTGTCTCTTCCTCTATGGCTTGGCAAACCGCAATCCCTGCCAAAAGCGTAAGCAAGGGCGCTTGTGAAGGAGAAATTGCCGGACGTAATAACACGCTCATCCAAATCCCAGACCCTGCCGGCGCATCCCATTGTCGCCCAAGTCTACCTCGGCCTGCTGTCATTTTCTCTGCCACAACAAGTGTACCTTCATTTGCCTGATTTAAGGCAAGATCTCTTAAGTTGGCATTGGTGGTATCGGTTTCTTTATAAAAATAAATTGGCTTACCCAAGCACTTCGTTGTCAATCCGTCTGCGATTTCTTGTTCATTGTACATACTATCGTGCAAAATCAGTCGGTACCCTTTATTGGTCACCGCCTCTATTTCATATCCTTCTTCTCTTAATTTTTTAACGCCTTTCCAAATAGCAGCCCGACTAATTTCCAGTTGTCGTCCTATTTCTCCGCCTGAAAGAAAGCCTTCTTCTTGGCGTAAAATCTCTAAAATCCGATACATAAATAACCTCCGTCAAAAAAAAGAGCGTCTTTATAGACGCTCTTATGAATCTTAGCCTTTTGCTTTTTTTTCAACACGGCTCATAAATTTTTCTAATTCAATGATCGCACGTCCATGTGTGCCTTCACAAATTTTATCTACCTCATCATATGCCTTCACAGAAAATGTCAAAAGCTTGCCTTCAACCTCTGTCAGCTCCACAACCACACGTACCTTCATCCCAACAGGTGTCGCTGCCATGTGTTTAAATTCAAAAGATGTTCCAACAGTTTCCCAACCCTTAGGAAGAAACGGTTTCACAGCCCCAATACATGTGCCTTCAAGCCAAGATAATAATCTAGGTGATGCAAACACAGGCACATTATCGTTTCCAAAAACTGTCGCTGTATCTTCCAACTCAACGATATATTCTCTTTCATAAGTGATACCAGGTACAATATTATTAAAATCCATTATTCTTGCTCCTCTCTTACTTGTGCAGACTGATCCATTTTTTCTATTGTTTGTACTTCAGAAACATCCATGATTTCTTCCTTCGCCTCAGAAATTTCTACCACTTCTTCTTCCAGCTCAGAAATTCCCACCACTTCTTTTGTTCCTATTCCTAACACATCATTACGCACATCTGCCTCAAATAAAGCTCTAAATTCATCACCTGTAATTTTTTCTTTTTCTACAAGCAGTTTTGCTGCAGCATGCAATACTTCCATATTCTCTTTCAAAATTCGTATTGCTTCATCATATGCATGGGTCACGATACGATTGACTTCACCATCAATGGTAGTCGCCACATCTTCGCTATAATTTCTTTGCTGCCCCCAGTCTCTACCGATAAACACCTCATTGCTATCCTCGCCAAACTGAATTGGACCAAGAATATCGCTCATACCATATTTTGTAACCATATTTCTTGCCATCGCCGTTGCACGCTCGATGTCATTGGATGCACCTGTTGTTACATCTTTAATCACAATATATTCCGCAGCGCGGCCACCCAAGAAACTAATGATTTCCTGCTCCATATACATCTTTGTCATATACATCTTATCTTCTCCAGGCAAAGGCATTGTATAGCCGCCTGCCATACCTGTTGGTATAATCGAAATGCTATGCACAGGATCCAGTTCACTTAAAACCTCGAACAAAATTGCATGCCCACTTTCATGGTAAGCGGTGATGTATTTTTCTTTATCAGAAATAACTCTTGTCTTTTTCTCTGTACCAACACCAATTTTAATCAAAGCTTTTTGGATTTCTTCCATATCAATCTCTGTTTTATTGGCTCTTGCCGACAACAAAGCTGCTTCGTTTAAAAGGTTTGCCAGGTCAGCGCCTGTAAAGCCTGCCGTTGTTTGCGCAACCACTTTCAAGTCAGTCGCCTCTGCCAAAGGTTTTCCTTTTGAATGCACACGTAAAATTGCTTCTCTACCCTTCACATCCGGTCTACCAACATAAACCTGTCTGTCAAAACGACCGGGACGTAACAAAGCAGGGTCTAATATATCTGCACGGTTGGTTGCTGCGATGATGATAACGCTTTCATTAATACCAAATCCATCCATCTCAACCAACAACTGATTTAAGGTTTGCTCTCTTTCGTCGTGTCCGCCACCAAGGCCTGCACCTCTACGACGACCCACCGCATCAATTTCATCTATAAAAACGATACTTGGAGAATGTTTCTTTGCCTGTTCAAACAAATCACGTACACGAGATGCACCAACGCCGACAAACATCTCAACAAAGTCCGAACCAGAAATACTAAAAAATGGTACACCGGCTTCCCCTGCAACAGATTTTGCAAGAAGCGTCTTACCTGTCCCCGGAGGTCCCACCAAAAGCACGCCCTTAGGAATTCTTGCTCCTAAGTCCGTAAACTTCTTTGGTGTACGAAGGAAGTGAACCAATTCTTCAAGTTCTGCTTTTTCTTCGTCACATCCGGCAACATTTTCAAATGTCACTTTGTTTTCGCCCTCTACGCTCATCTTTGCTTTGCTTTTTCCAAAGTTTGCCATCTTTCCGCCGCCACCTTGTAGCTTATTAAAGAGGACCATAAAGAAAAGTACCATAACAATCATCATAATCAAAGATGGTAATATAGAAGAAAGCAAACTTTCTTTTTGCACATCTTCAATTGTCGTATTGATTGTGCTACCTTGTGCTATTTTTTCATCCACCCTTTCTTGGAATGTTGAAATACTTGGCACATTTACACTAATCACCTGTCCGTCGGCTAAAGTAGCTTCAGCCATACCAAAATCGCTAACTTCCTTGCTTCGGGTAATTGTGATATCCGATACCGTATCGCCCTCAATCTCCCTAATCAAATCACTATAAGTATACGCTTTTTGCTCTGTCTGTTCCAACGTAAGTCCTTCATTGTTAAAGGCCAAAGCAACCAAAATAATCACAAAAATAATCACATATAGCCCTATGGGCTTCCAATATTTATTCAATAGTTTCCCTCCTGTTAATTCAAAAACCGAATTTTGTATTTTTCTAATTTAAACCATATCAGTTTTTAATTTTATCATAATTCCCTACAAAAGGCAACGGAGCTTTATAAAAGTTTAATGAAAAAACAACGTAGTTTTCCTACAAAAAAAGAAGAAGAATTCCTTTTAAAGAAACGCTTCCTCAATTTATCGTATTATTCTTCATCAAAGTGCATAACACCAACATAATCCAAATTACGATATCTTTGTGCATAGTCCAAACCAAATCCAACTACAAACGCATCGGGAATGCTAAAGCCAACATAATCAACATCAACATCAACCACACGTCTATCTGGTTTATCTAATAATGTGCAAATTTTTAATGTTTTTGGTTCTCTTTTTAATAAAAGCTCTTTCAAATGGAAAAGTGTTCTTCCGCTATCAATAATATCTTCAATCAAAAGCACATTTTTACCCGAAATGTCCTCATCCAAATCACGTAAAATTTTGATTTTACCTGTGCTTTCTGTACCATTTCCATAGCTAGAAACATCCATAAAGCTCATTGTAACCGGCATTTTCAATTTTTTAGAAAGTTCCGTTAAAGTCATTGCCGCACCCTTTAACACACAGACTAACTCAACTTGTTCTCCCGCAAAATCCAAATTTATTTGCTCTGCCATTTCTTCCAATCTTTTGTCGATTACATCAGAGCCAATCATAACTTCTACTCTTTCTTTCATTCTAAACAAACCTCCGTATCTGAACTGTCAAAAACCGTTTTGTTGTTTCATTCGGCAAATAGGCAGACGAAACGCGCTTGCCCAATACCCAAAGAATTTCGCTATCAGCAGCAATCAGCGGCAAAGCGTCTCTTTCTTCTCTAAGGATTTTTTCATCAATCATAAAATCCTTCAATTTTTTTCGCCCATTGCGAATTGCAAGTCTATCTCCTTTTTGCCTCGTTCGACAAAAAATGTCACAATCTATTTTATCATAATCAAATTGTTTCGTACAGCAATCTGCATCGTTTTCTATTTTTTTTTCGACATCAACCCATATTCGTACAAAAATATCTGCTTCAGCTATCAATATTTCTTCATCTTCTTTTAATAAATAAGAAAATCCCCCATCTTGGCTGTTCTCTTTTTTAATAACCAAAGTGTCATAACTTTTTTCAGCAATGATTTGATTTGGCAAATGGAACCGCTTACCGCTTTCGTGGTAGAGCAAGCTTTCTAACAAATCAAAATGAATGCTACCGATATCTCTTTTGCACTTTAAATGCGAAAATGACAAATCAAAAATACGTCGTCGTATCACCTTATGCATGCCAAGTAGCGCTGTTACATCCAAACAAACACGCTCCTCTTTCAATTCTTTTAATGCTTCTTGAAATGCCCTCTGCGCGCCCTCTTGCAGATACGCTTCCTCGTCTGCTAAAATTTTTGCCGTTTGTGCAATATGTTCTGTTGCCCTCGAATAACTTTCTTCTAAGAGAGGCAAAACCTGATTTCTGATGCGATTTCTCGTATAAATATCTTGAAAATTGGTACTATCTTGGCGAAAAGAAAGGTTGTTTTCTTCGCAATACGCCTCAATCTCTTTTCTTGTACAAAATAATAAAGGGCGAATGATGCACTCTCGAATGGGTCTGATCCCAGCCAACCCCGCCACACCCGCACCACGACAAAGACGCATCAAAACCGTTTCCGCCTGATCATTTTGGTTATGGGCAACAGCGATCAATCCTCCCTTTCTTTCTTTTTCAAAAACCTCATACCTTAAAAGCCTTCCTGCTTCCTCGGTTCCTATCCCTCTTTTTTTTGCCTCTTGTTCCACACAAAATTCATATATCTTACAGGGAATTTCCCACAAACGGCATAGTGCTTCTACAAACTCCTTGTCTGCGTCTGCCTCTTTTCCCCGTAAACCATGATGCACATGAACCGCCGTAAGTTTCAATCTTCGCTTTTTTGCAAAGCCTTTTAAAACATGAAGCAACACAACCGAATCAGCCCCCCCCGATATACCAACCACAATATGGATACCTTCAGGACACATATTAAATTCGTCTATCGTCTGCCAAACTTTATTTTGCATCTCTATCGCTCCCAAACTCCAACACTCATTACAGCGGCTTTTTCACATAATTCCAAACAAAATCCATCACTATCTGTACCCACTTTACACGAAATCCTACAAAAATACAATCCTACTCTCAGTACATTTTTTTAAAATATAAAACCTCTCCTATTCATTCCTTTTAGGAAAAATAAGAGAGGTTTCTCTACTGCGCCAACCATAATCGTTTTTTCAAACCTTAAAACAGACTTTTTCATCCGCTAAAGCTTTCTAGATTGTTTGCATTACGCACTTTTTCTTTTTTTCCAAAACCGCCCTACAAGTACCGTCATATCATCCGCAGCATCCTCTCCTAGCTCTTTTTTTGCCTCTTTTAAAATATATTCCGCTGCATCTTGTGGGTTTGATAACGGAAATTTTTCTAATTTATCTTTAAGCCAAGCCGCCGTAAGATTTTCTCCGCCCAGTGCCTCAGTCACACCGTCTGTCAGTAAAAATAACATATCCCCATCCTTTAGCAACATCTCATTTTTCACAATTTGAACTTGTTGCAATATTCCCGCAGGCAAGGTGTGTGAAGATATGGTTAAAATACGGCCACCACGGCTGATATACGACGGTACAGCTCCCAGTTTTATAAATTCCGCCCTACCATTAAACAAATCGACTGCGCAAATATCAAGGGTTGCATAGCTTTCTTCTCCTTTTCGTAGCAACAACGCAGAATTTATCATTTTCACTGCCATATCTCGTTCAAACCCAGCTTCCGTAAATTGTTCCAAAAGCTCAATGGCAGTACGGCTTTCTTCGGCAGCACGCTTGCCCTGTCCCATCCCGTCAGAAAGTGCCATCAATGCCATGCCCGTATCTGTTTCCAGAAATGCGGTTGTGTCTCCGACTGGTTGATTTTCTTGTGCGGAAATAAACGCAGTGGCTGTCGTCAAACCAAAAGAAGGAACCTCCATAAAGCAAAGGGTGCATACCCCATCCCCCTGACAGTGACAATTGTTGGGATCCTTCAAAACCATAGGACAGTTCATTGTACGCTTTACCAAAGGTAATATTTTGCTTTTGCATATCCCCTTGCAACCACACCCTCGAAAAGAAAGTTGCACCTGCCTACCATAACGATTTTTCTCCTCAAATACACGAACGTCTTTCAATCGTATTCCTTCTTTAGCACATTCCTCTTTCAGTATCTGCCCCATTTGTTCCAAAAAAACATACCCAAGATCCAATTGCCCAGAAAGCCCCGATAAAATATCACTAACTGCCATCATTTGTTGCCCTACCAATTCTCTGCATTCCGCAAGCCGTCCAAGCCAAATCTTGTCTTTGCGATACCCATCGTAGACCTGATTGATAGTATCCACAAATATTTCTTTTCTTGCGCATAATTGACAAAAACTTTTAGGCATTTGTGCAAGCGTTACCCGCCCCCTTCCCTCGCAATAAGACAAAGCAGAAAACACCATGCTATAACTTTGATAAAGCTCCTCATTCCAACAATAATGTGCCATGCCACACCCAGAACAAGCCGCTTTTGCGATGCCATCCACCAATTTTGAAATATCCTTCTTTTCTTCTCCTTCCTCTTTATAGACAAACGTCTTTGCTAAGGCAGTAAATGCTACTGAAAAGCCAAGAAGCTTTTCTTCAAGCATCTCCTTTTTTCTCGTATATTTATCCTTACTCCCCTCTTTCTCCCAAAAACTTCCACTAATCCAGACCAAAACCTTCTTTGGTGTTAGCAAAAATAGCGCAGAACCCACTACCCAGCCACCTACCCAAAAAGGCACACTCGTCAAGACATCCGAATAAAACAAAAAAATCAATGGTGTTATCATAATGGCTAGCACCACTGCAACCTTACCCATATCTTTCATAGCCCCTGCCATCAAACCACTGACACCCAAAACCGTAAAAAACAATAGATCAATACCCCCACAAAGATACAGCAAAAATCCAAACAGCATACCGGCCGCCGCACCCCCGCCCATTCCGTCACGCCAAGCACAAATGGCCACAAAATATACCAAAAGACAAGGTAGTACCACTTCTTTTAAAAGAGTGTTCTCCATCGCAGCAAGTCCAGCAATTGCCCCTGCCAAAAGGAAAATCAGCCCTAATGTCTCATCTTTTGTTGGAGCGTGTACTCTCTTTTTTTCCCAAAGAAATCCTACTCCTCTTTGTGCCAACAAAGAAATGCCAACCGCCAAAGCACTCTCTACTGTGGCAATTACAAAATAAAATGTTAGCCCACCCTGACTAATGGCATAAAATACACCACCAAGCTCCATCGCAAAGCCACCTAAAAGAGCTTTTTTCACCAATTCTTCCCGCTCAACAAACCTTCCAAATGTCAACTGGATCGCACAAGCCGCAACCAAAATAGCGCTGGCTTTTAAAGGCATATCTGCAACAGAGCCAATCGCCACAGAAGCCAATGCACCCCAAAATAAAATACCCTCTCCAAAAAAAAGGGAGATATATGCAATACCCATAGGACGTAAAATATGTAGCACCTCTGCCTTTGCCCAACAAATACCTACCAAACATAAAAACGCAAGCGTAAAAAAATCTTTTCCATGCATTAATTTTGTTATGCTCCGTGTAGGAAATTGCACACTTTGGGTGTTCACAGTTTCCTTTACCATTTGTTCTAATATAATTTCTGTTTTTTCCATGACTCTTCCCTCCATATTCTCTATTGTAAGAAGATATGACTGTTTTTTTTGTCAATTACTGGAGCTAAGGATAAATTTATTTCCGACATAAATTCTCATTTTTTTCATATAACAAAAAAAGAGCCTGCATACCAAAGCTTGCAGGCTCTTTACATCTAAAATTTATTCTCTATTTCCGAAATATTTGTTAGCTTTATTTATCTTCAGCCTCAATATCAGTGAGTTTGCCAGAACTATTTTCCGTCAAAGTTACGTAGCAATCATC
>JBKEAS010000033.1:0-6297 GCA_047972635.1 Anaerotignum sp. | reverse complement strand
ACAAAACGAGTGATTATGGCAATCAGACCAATCAAGATGCTTCAAACGATTTGATTGAAATACCACCATCAAAGAATGAGGATGCAACTACCACGGATCCTTCTTCTAGCGAGGAAGAACCCTTAGAAAATGAGGATGGCGTTCAAGCTGAAAAAACGCAACCAGAAAGCTCTAAGCCTTTTTGGCAAAGTGAAACAGCACGCATCACAGGTAATCTGATTTCTATTGCATCAGCTGCACAGACGGATTATAAAGTAAACGGTGCAAAAAGAGGATGGATGAGTAAAAACGGGGAACTTTATGCCTATTATGATAAGAGCTACATAACTACGGATACATTGGTTGCAGATGGCTATTTGGAAAGTGGACTTTTGCCATCTAACTATAGGATCCTATTGGTTAATGGAAGTGATTTAGAAGGACTAGATGGTGTTTCAGTCCCTAGTGATAGTCTGAATTTTGGCGTATTTGCTGCTATGAAGCAATCAGGGAAGTATTTGATTGCCTCTCCTAGTGGCAAGGTGGGTACAATTAGCGAGAAAAATTTCAATAGTATTTTAGAAAAATACAACCAAAATAATGGTAGTATTGTGAGACTTTCTTCGGCTTCTGCGGAATACGAACGTATTTTGAACTATATTTCCCTTTTTGAAGGTCGCTTTGCCGAATACTATGTGAGAGAAATTCGTATGGATAATAAATATGTAGTCGTAGTTTTTTCCAATAAAACCAATACAGCTGATATCAAACAATACATTTTGGAAAACGAAAATAATTTTTGGGAAGTTGTTTTCCCCAATATGCAGACTGAATATTATCCTGTTACGACGGTAAATCGTTATTTACCTAATTTTAATGTGGAATTATTGCCAAATTATACATTGGCTTCTTGGCGAGGTGCCATTTACCAAGAACAAGGCGGTGCAGTGGCAGCGTTGTTTAGTGCCAATGCAATTTCTAGTGCAGATGAGATTGTGTATCAGTGTGCAACTGCTACTTGTGCATATGTTGTGTTAAAAAATGAGAAGCGGTATGTATGTTATAGCGAAAATGGTATTTGGAAAGCGGAGTATGTCTCCTCTGATTTTGTTGCAAGGAATTTGCTGACAAAAAAAATGGGGATTGATTACGGATTTTTAATACTGGATGACTAATTGAATAGGGTGTGAAAAGATGAAAAAAACAACATGGGTATGTCCGGATTTTTCTCTATCACAAACCCTAGAATGTGGACAATGTTTCCGCTATCAAAAAGAGAAAGATAACTGTTATACTGTCATCTCAGATGGGCGGGTGGTTACACTTGCGCAAGAAGGTGACAGTATTATTTTTTATGGCGAAGAAAATATCTCATTCTGGAGAGGGTATTTTGATGGTGAAAGGGATTATGGAGAAATAAAGAGGCGACTTGGTGAAAATGATCCAATCATGAAAGAGGCGGTTTCTTTTGCACCAGGAATTCGGTTATTAAGGCAAGAATTTTTTGAAACACTAATGTCTTTTATAGTGTCACAAAACAATCATATTCCAAGAATTCGAGCTTTGATACAAAGGCTTTGTGAAGAATATGGAACACAGATTGAGAATGGATTTTATAGCTTTCCTACGCCTAGGCAATTGGAGGGAGGTACAGAAGAAATCTATCGAAGCCTTGGTTTTGGGTTTCGTGGTAGATATCTGGAAGATGCTGTGAAAAAAGTTTTGGCGGGTGGTTTTTCTTCGGAAGAATTAGAACGATTATCTACCGAAGAATTGCGTAAACGGTTGATGTCTATTTGTGGAGTTGGGCAAAAGGTTGCCGATTGCATTATGTTGTTTTCCTTTGCCAGATATGAAGTGTTTCCGATGGATGTTTGGATTGAGCGGGTATATAGTCATATATATTGTGAAGGAAAAAAGCTTGGCATGAAAGAACTTCAAAGATTGGCTGGGGACAGATTTGGCGAGGATGCAGGGTTTGCACAACAATATTTATTTCACTATGGGAGACAGAAGAAAATTGGGAAGGTGTGAAGAAAATGGTTAAAACCAATGTTATGCGACTTTTGGAAGCGGCGGGGATTACGTATCGTATAGCGGAATATGAATACGATGAAAGTAACCTTTCTGGGCTAGATGCGGCAGAAAAAATTGGGTTTGCACCAGAACAAGTTTTTAAAACGCTTGTAGCAAGAGGGGATAAGACGGGTATTTTGGTTTTTTGTATTCCTGTTGATGTGGAATTGGATTTAAAAAAAGCTGCGATTGTATCGAAAAACAAAAAAGTAGAAATGACCCATGTGAAAGAACTCTTGGCATTAACGGGCTATGTTAGAGGGGGTTGTTCCCCAATAGGGATGAAGAAAAAGTACCCCACATTTATACATGAAACGGCAATATTATTTGACGAAATAGCCGTAAGTGCAGGAATGAGGGGAGAGCAGGTTATTCTTTCGCCGAATGATTTAATTGGTTATACCGAGGCAGAAGAAATTGATATCTCAAAAGAAAGGTAATATCTTCGGTTGAGAGATAATGAGGCTTTAGTTGAGGCAGGTGGGGGAGAATGAAGGTTCAAAGTTGGAGGACATTATTCGTTACAGTTTTCATTGGTGGGGGCGGGCTGATCTTTTTTTTGAAAATTGCTATAGCCGGAGATAAATCTTATTATGCAACAGCAGTAATTTTAGTATGGTGTATCATAAGGGGTTTATCTGTATCCTTTATAGAAGAAGAGTGGGAAGAAGAACAAAAACAGATTAGAGCAAGCAAGAAGGTATTTCGAAAACGCTTTGGGAGATTTGCACCTATTGCACCATATGGCTCTTGGGGTTTCGTTTGCCTTGGAATTGGTGTTGTCTATTTGTTTCCTGATGCAGCATGGTTTTTGTGGGTATGTTTGATTTTCGCACTTATTTATACGGTGTGGCTTCGTTTGACGATCCCAAAACAGATTAAAGCAGAAATTGAGCAAAAAATGTAACTATAAAAAGAATGTATCCTAAGTCAAAGAGATTTGGGATACATTCTTCATTTTTATACAAGAAACATATTAAGTAGAAATTTTTTCTATACCTGTAGGTAGGAAATTATGTTCTGTTGATTTTTATAATCTCTGATGTGTTTGTTTCAACGCCATCCCTCACTGCTGAAACTTTGATGTAAATTGGGCGGTTATAGGCGGTAGTCATACCAAAGCATTGTGGGAAACCCCAATACCAGATGGCCTTGCCTAAAGCCCTGTTCTGTAGCTTTGTAAAAGTTCCGTTATAGGAGTAGGTGACATACACGTAATAATAATCAGCGTCATATACGGGCGACCAAGTTACGTATGCATTGGTACCATCAAACCAGTAACGAAGGTTGGTTGGTGCGGTTGGGGTGTAGGTATAATTTTTCATCTCACCAATTGGCATAGAAAGATTTCTTGATACATTTAAAATTTTGCTAATTGGAATTGAAAAATATTGGTTCTGGCTAAAAGATGCAGTCATCCCAATGACCTTACCATTATGATCAAACAATGCACCGCCGCTACTGCCATGGTCAATGACAGCACTAGATTCAATCATATCTTGATCATAGTTGACAAGGACACCTTTTGTTTGTGTATTTCTGGAACCATTTGGTGCACCTACTGCGGTTACAGAGGTTCCTTTTATAAGGGAAGTTTCTGTAACTGCAGAGATGAGATTTTTTTTATCAATTTTTAAGATTGCAATATCATTTTTGGCATCCAACCCAATGACTGTGGTATTTCCTTGGTATATTGTGCCATCAGCAAAAACCACTTGCAACATGGTTGCTTTTTCGATGACATGAAGATTTGTTGCAATGATGCCATCGGAAGAAAGAATAATGCCACTTCCTTGCATTTTATTTGTTTGTAGAAATACGACGGAGTCTGTTAAATTACCTTGGGCAACTTGCTTTGTTGTGATGAGGACGGTATTGCTTTTTTGATCCCAAGTTACGGTTGCACCACTATATTGTGCTACAAAACGTAGCGGAACCATGGTTGTACCTTGGGATAGGGTGGCGGTAGAATCTAAAGTGACAGATTTGTTGTTTACCGTTGCAGTAGGGCTATCAATGGTAAGGTGAAGGTTTGTACTTCCTTTGGTTGCTTCTATCGTTTTCGTAGTTTCATGCCAAGTCACACCATAGCCTAAAGCTTCCATAACACTTCGCATAGGAACCAAAACACGATCGTTTTGGATTATGGCAGGCTTGGAAAGAGGCAAGGCATACCCGTTTAATTTTACGGAAATATCTCCTGCTACGGCAGGTACCGTTGTAGAGAAACAAACGATAAGAAAGAGGAGAAGTCCTCGTAATTTATGATGCATAAAATCACTTCCTTTTCCGTATGAGTATAACACAAACACCATGAAATAGATATGAAAACAAAAAAATTTTAGATGGAGATTGTATGTTTTCGGCTGGCTACAACGTGGGTTATATTGGTTTTAGGTTGTTGCGTGAGGCTAATTGGGATTGCTTTTTTCGATGTGTTATAGTATTCTTTGGGCATGGAGGTTAGGTGTATGTTTGAGAGGATTACAAAGGACACGTTTGATATGGTTTATTCTATTTTAGAAGAAGTTTTTCCGGTGGAAGAATTGCGTGAAAAGGAAGGGCAGAAAGCTCTTTTAGATAAAGAGCAATATCGCTTGTATGGAATAAAAACGGACTGTGGAATTATACAAGGGGTTGTTGCTTTGTGGGATTTTTGTGGTTTTTTATACATCGAACACTTGGCTATTGCAGTTGCATTTCGCAATGAAGGAGTTGGTGGGAATATGCTAGAGGCTATGATCAATCGGGCAGCTAAGGCGATTGTTTTAGAGGTGGAAGTGCCAGAGAATGATTTGCAAAAAAGACGGGTTGGATTTTATGAGAGACATGGTTTTTTTTGTAATATGTATCCTTATTTGCAACCGCCCTTGAGGAAAGGGTTGGATATGCTACCATTACGGTTAATGACATATCCAGAACCAATATCTGAAGATATTTATAAAAAGTATAAAGAGATCCTTTATAAGAATGTTTTCGACTGCGAGGAGGTATAAGATGAGGTATTGCTTTGGTGTGGATATCGGTGGAACGTCGATCAAAATAGGCTTTTTTTCTAAAGAAGAAGGTCTTTTGAAAAAATGGGAAATTCCGACTAGAAAAGGCGAAGACCCTACGTTATTGTTACAAGATGTTTCTAAAGAAATAGAGAAATGTTTAGAAGGAATGGAGATTTCCAAAAAGGATGTTGCTGTAGGCTTGACTGCACCGGGACCTGTTACAGAGGACGGACTACTTAGAGGAACGGTGAATATTGGTTGGGGAGATGTTTTTCTTGGCAAAGAGGCCGAAAAGGTTTTTGGGATTTCTTCTGTGTTTATAGAAAATGATGCACGTGTTGCAGCATTTGGAGAGTTTACGTTTGGTGCAGGGATTGGTGTTGATAGCATTCTTATGCTTACCTTGGGCACAGGCGTTGGCGGTGGTGTTGTTTTGAATGGGAAAATTTTGACAGGAAAAACAGGTACGGCAGGCGAAATTGGTCATCTTACAATCAATCCATTTGAAATGATTTCTTGTAACTGTGGCAAAAAAGGGTGCCTTGAACAGTATGCTTCTGCAACGGGGATGGTTCGGGTAGCGAAGATGTTTATGGGAAATACGGACAAGCCTTCGTCGCTTCGGAATTTAGAAAAAATTACTGCCAAAGATTTATGGGATATGGCAAAAAATGGGGATGTGCTTGCTTTAGAAATTACGCAGTATGTATCTCGCCTTTTGGGAATGTCGATTGCCAATGCTTGTTACCTTGTGGATCCTGAAATGGTCGTAATTGGTGGTGGGGTTTCTGAGGCAGGTGAATTTCTTTTGGATATGGTGCAAAAAGAATTTGCCCAAAATGTCTTTGCTCATTGCAGGAATAAAAAATTTGCTTTGGCGAAGCTTCGTAATGATGCGGGGATTTATGGTGCGGCGGCAATGGCCTTTGCCAAACAATAGATGGTCAATAGCAACAAGAATACGCTTCGAATGTAGGGTGAAAAAGAAGGTGGATTGTGGAAAATTAACAATTTTACAATTCATATGGAAAACCCGTGAAATTTAAAAGGATTTTTCTTTGTTTTGCAGAATATTAATTACAAACAGATGGATCACTATTTGTTCTATAAAAATTTCATAATTTCAATCCAAAGATATATTACCAGTATAAAAGGGGGAGATTGCAATGGTTCAAATTCTTGCAGGCGAAAAAGGTGTAGGTAAAACAGAACGATTGATCACTATGGCAAACGAGGCAAGCAA
>JBKEAS010000327.1:0-1733 GCA_047972635.1 Anaerotignum sp. | reverse complement strand
CAATTGAAGGCTATAATGATAGCTATATTGCCAGAACATATGATACAACGGATGGCGAACTTTACAGTGTGAAAACGTCTGAGCAACTGGCAAATGCGGAAATGCCACAAGGCAATAGAGGCGAAGGCGATGGTGGAGATACTCCGTCGGATATGGGAAATGATCAACAGCCACCAACAGGTGCAACACCAACAGGTGAAACACCAACAGGCGAAGTAGCAACAGGTGAGCCACCAACTGGTGAAAATCAAAATGAAATGCAACAAGAAGGATCTCAAGAAGGATTTGCTCCGCCAAATATGGAAGGCGAAGCTGCTCCTGGACAGATGGGTAGAGGTAATTTTGATTTTGATATGCCTTCTGCAATGCAAATCATTCGAGACAATGGCGAAGAAATCAACGAAGAAGTGAAAGCTAAGCTAAAAGAAATCGGCTTGACAGATGAGAATATTACCCAACTAGAGGAAATGACGAAAAATGGAATGGGTTTTGGCGGAGGTCCTGGCAGTAACGGCAAAGGAAATACGCTTGTCTATACCGATGATGAATACGAAAGCTATAGCAGTATTTTTGACAATGCTATTACATCGCCAAATGAAAAAGACTATGACCAAGTCATAGAAGCACTTAAAAATCTAAACCAAGGAACAAACCTAGAAGAATATTTCGATGTAGATCAAATTTTAAGATATTTGGCTGCACATACAGTTGTGGTGAATGCAGATAGCTATTATGGTTCTATGTGCCAAAATTATGTTATCTATGAAGAAGGCGGTAAACTTACAATATTACCTTGGGATTATGGTTTGGCTTTTGGCGGCATGGGTGACATGGGCGGTATGGGCAGAGGAATGGGTAGTGAAGATGCCTCGGCTCAGTTGGACTCAACAACGAGCTTTATAAATACTCCGATTGACACACCGATACAAAGTAGCATTAGCATGGAGGATAGACCTATGTTTGCGATGCTTATGCAAAATGAAGAATATAAGGCACGCTATCATCAATATATCAATGAAATTATGACAGGATACTTTGGCGAAGAATTGTTTGAAGACAAAATCGACACTTTGCAAAGCATCATAGATCCGTATGTAGAAAGTGATGTTTCAGCTTTTGTAGAATACGATGCTTACAAAGAGGCAGTGACTACATTTAAAGCACTTGTAAGATTGAGAGTGGATAGTATCAAAGGGCAACTTGCCGGTGAGATACCATCTACAACGGAAGGGCAAAATTTGGCACCGGAAAAATTAATTACAACCACGGAATATGATATTTCCAAACTTGGTAATAACATGGGTGGCGGTAAAGGTGGTTTTGGGGGAGGACCTGAGGGCAATGACGCCAATAGGGGTCAACCTCAAAATATGCCACCAGGTGAATTTGATGGAGAAAATCAAGAGCAGGCAAATTAGCCTAGCTCAAATTAAGCCTTAAACGTATGAAACTTAGAAAGGTTGTTATAGCCAAAGGGTTTACCAAGCTATAGCAATCTTTCTTTTTTTAAAAATATCATGTATACTACTTTTAGAGTGATTTGATATAATAGGTGGTGTTTTATATGGCTAAAATATTGGTTTGTGATGATGAAATAGGATACAGAAAAGTAGTTAGAAAATACGCAGAGTCAGAAGGTTTTGAGGTAATTGAAGCCTGTGATGGGATAGAGGCTATTGCGGTTTGTGGCGAGGTAGACATTGATGTAATTATCATGGACATCATGATGCCTA
>JBKEAS010000286.1:0-6270 GCA_047972635.1 Anaerotignum sp. | reverse complement strand
TTTCAATTGAACCACCCATACCGGCAAGCATACCACCAATAACCTGAGAAAGAACGATAACTCCGCCAACCTTCATACCAGAATATTTAGAAAAAGATTCGTTAATACCAATCATGCGAATGGAATAACCCCAACGAGTAGAATGCATAAAAATTGCTACCAAAACTGTAGCAATAATAGCGATAATAAAGCCCCAAGTCAACTCAGTAGTAGGAACCATTTTAGAGATCATTGCTGTTTCTAGGAACGGATATGTCTGTGTTGTTCCCTTACTTCTATCTGGAAATACATTATTTAAGAAATGAAGGATTATATACATAATCACATAGTTCATCATCAAAGAACAAACCATCTCACTTGCTTTTAGTTTCACTTTAATAATGGCAGGGATAAGCATAACCAAACCACCTGCAATTGTTCCAACAATTACAGCAACAACTGCATGAACACCAGCAGCCATAGGGACATAAATTGCAATGAGTGCGGCAATAAAGCCACCAAGCATTACAGCACCTTCGCCCCCTAAGTTAAATTGGTTGGCAGAAAACATAACGCAAACCGCTAAACCAGTGAATATAATCGGCGTCATACGTCCTAAAATTGTTAAAATGGATTTTACATTTAGAGCGCCATCGCTAATAATAGGCTTAATTAATAAGCATTCCAAAGCCTTTCCTGGATCATCCGCACAAAGCAAAATGAATATAAAAGCAACGAAAATCGCAATCACAATCGCAATAAATCCACGGAAAAGTTCAAACATATTTTGGCTTTTATTTTCCATGTAGAACCCCCCTTATCTCTTCATCACTTTGGTTTTTTATACCTAACATATATTCACCCATGATAATATCATCCAAAACAGAAGTATCTTCAAAATAAGCAGCAATTTTGCCACCATTCATAATAATCAAACTATCAGAAAGCTCCATTACTTCGTTTAAGTCCGCAGAAACCAACAGAACAGCAGCACCTGCACGACTAAGTTGAACCAATTTTTTATGAATAAACTCAATTGCACTTACATCAATACCGCGTGTAGGTTGATCCGCAATAATCAAGATTGGGTCACTTGAAAACTCTCTTGCAACAACAACCTTTTGGATGTTACCGCCAGAAAGCATACCCACTTGTTGCTTGCGTGATCTGCAAAGCACATTATAATCTTTGATGAGTTGGTCACTATCTTCATGCATCGCCTTTAAGTTAAATAGCGGTCCATTATTATATTTTTTGTTAGCAGCACGATCGCTCATTAAGTTTTCTTCGATTGTAGCAGTGCCTGCAATACCAAAAGTCATTCGATCTTCTGGAATGAGCGATACACCCATATCACGAATTTCTTTTTGAGGACGTCCTAAAATATTTTTGCCATTTACTTTTGCCGACCCGTTATTGGGAACATTTAGGTTAAAGAGCATTTCAACTAGCTCACGCTGACCATTGCCTTCGACCCCGGCAATACCTAAAATTTCACCTTTACGAACATCAAAAGAAATCTTGTCTAGCATTTTCTTATTCCATTCGTTTATATATTCTAAATTACGTACTTCCAGAACAACGTCTGTAGGCTGTGCTTGTTCTTTTTCAACACTCAGAACAACATCACGCCCTACCATTAACCTTGAAATATCCTCTTTAGAAATCTCTGCCGTTTCATGCACACCCATAGATTTACCGGCACGCATAATGGTAAGCCTATCCGTAATCTGTTTGATTTCATTTAATTTATGCGAAATGAAAATCAAGGTATATCCCTGTTCTTTCAAGCTAATTAACTCTTTGAATAATTCCTCTGTTTCTTGCGTTGTAAGCACTGCTGTAGGCTCGTCCAAAATAAGAATTTTCGCTCCTCTTACCAAGGCTTTCAAAATTTCAACTTTTTGCTTCATACCAACAGGAATGTCTCTCACTTTTGCATGAGGATCAACATAAAGATTGTATTTTTTTGCATATTCTTCTGTAATTTCTACAGCTTTTTTATAATTAATAAATAGCTTATTATCTTGCTTGGGTTCCATGCCCAATACCATATTCTCGGCAACAGTCAAACTTGGAACAAGCATAAAATGCTGATGAACCATACCAATTCCTTTGGAAATGGCAACTGTTGGAGATGAAAGCGAAACTTTTTCGCCATTAATAATAATTTCACCTTCGGTTGGCTGTTCGAGACCGAAAAGGATTTTCATTAACGTAGATTTACCGGCACCATTTTCTCCCATAAGTGCATGAATTTCACCGCGTTTCACATTGAAGTCAACACTTTGGTTTGCCGCAATACCATTGGGATAAACTTTAGTAATTCCCTTCATTTGAACAACGAAATCATTGTCAGACATTATCGGTTCCCCTCCTCTTTTGCATTAGTAAGTTTTTGCTAAAAATTTCATTGTAGAAAGTCCATTGTTTTATTATTTCCATGTACTCTCAAAAAAGTTCTTTAAAAAATAATTAAATTTTTAAAAAACTTTTTTCAAAATACATATATGACTATCCTATTCTACTATTTTAAAAAGGGGAGCTTGACAGCCCCCCTTATAGTTCAATCAGTTTAAAACCATCAAGGTTTTACTGCTTCTCTTAAGTCCTGAACTTCAGTTGTTTCGTTTCCGATTGCAGTAGGAACTACAACATCACCATTCGTAACAGCATCGATTGCAGCAGTTACTTTTTCTTTTACAGCATCTGGTGTTTTTGTATCAAAGTTTTTATCTGTAACGATGCCGATACCACCTTCTTTAATACCTAATAGAGTGTGTTCGCCAAAGTGTTCGCTACCAGCATCCCATTCGTCAAAGAACCATACGAAAGAGTTACCAATGTTTTTCAAGCCAGATGTCAATGTGATTGCAGCCATTTCAGGAGAAAGTGTTAATTCCTGATCGGAGTCAACGCCAATGAAATATGCCTTACCTGTTTCAAGTGCAGCTTCTGCAGCACCGTTACCGGAGTTACCAGCAACACCCCAGATAATGTCAGCATTTTTGTCGTTGATCATGGATTCTGCTAATTCTTTCGCTTTTGCAGCATCAACATAGCTGTTTACATATCTTGTATCAACTTTTACATCAGGATTAGATTCCTGTGCACCCAAAATAAAACCATAAAGGAAATCGTTGATTACAGGGCTATCTACGCCACCAACAAAACCAACAACTGCATCTTCGTTGATACCTTCAACGCTTGTTTCAGTTGTCATAGCACCAGCGTATACACCAATCAAGTAACCTAAGTCATTCTGAGCATAGCTCAAGTTAGCAACATTAGGCAATGTGTATGTTGTGTCATCATAGATAAGGTATTTCTGATCTGGATACTGTTCTGCAACATTTTTCAAGTATTCTGGCATCTGGTATGTACCACAAATAATGAGGTCATATTCTCCAGAAGCAGAAACTTCTTCCAAGTAACCTTGCCATTTTGCTTCGTCCTCAGTTGTACCACCCATTTCAATGGTTGTGTACTCAATTCTGCCATCAGCTTTTAACTGTGCTAAACCAGATTCAGCAGAGTCAAAAAAGGATTTGTCACCTAAGTTACCATTTACAATGTTACATACATTATAAACTGTTTCTGCCCCATCAGCAGTATCAGCCTGGTCAGTTGGTGCATCTGTTGTACTTCCACAAGCAGCAAGCATAGAAACTGCTAATGTAGAAGCAAGAAGCATAGAAAGCAATTTTTTCATAGTTTTTTCTCCCTTTCTTTCTTTACGTTCTTAGACGTTTTTAAATTGAAATTTACAAATGCTAAAAAGCTTTTGTATTTGAATATTTTACCTTGGATGCTTAATTTTGTCAATAAAATAGCTTTATTTCAATATTAAATTGTAGAAATTGTTTATCTTTTCACACAAAATATAAACATAAAGATGGAATTCCTAGGAAAAGATATTTTGGCTTTTGCGTATCGAATGAATACGAATAGTAATAAAATAAGACTCTATTAAAATCATAGAGCCTTACATTAATATTATTCGCCGCGATTAAATAGCCCTTTTTTCTTTGCAGGTTCTTCAACTTGAGGAGGAGCTTCATTGGACAAATTGGGTTCTCTTTTTCCATAAACTTCGCCTCTCGCTACAGGAACACGAACACCTTTATTCATACCAAATTCGATCACAAAGCAATCATAAGTAACGTCAACAACTTTTCCGTACATACCACTATTAGTTACAACAGAATCGCCTACTGCAATTTCGCTTCTCATTGCCGCTAATTTTCTTTCTCTTTTTTGCGTTGGTCTTACTGAAAGGAAATACATAATAATAACAAGAAGTACACAATAAAGTACAATTAGTACAACAGGATTAGTCCCTGCAAAAGATCCAAAAATATTTCCACTTGCTGACGGTGCAGCAGTAGTAGCATCTCCACTACTAGGTAAAATTGAAGTGCTCGTTTCTAACAAAAAAGGTACAATTGACATTCGTATCTCTCCTAACATATTTTTTAGCTTTTAGAAAGCAAATTTATTTGCTCTAGCTTTTAATGGGTAACGCATTAATTATATATAAATTTCAAATAACCGTCAAGGAATTATTTCCCTTAGTTTGTTCTGAAATTTTCTAACTTAGTCTTTTTATATTCTGAAAATCTATCTTCATCCAGTGCAAGCCTTATTTCTTCCATCATTGTATTAAAGAAATGAAGGTTGTGCATTACGCATAATCGCATGGCTAACATTTCCTTTGCTTTAAAAAGATGACGAATATACGCTCTTGTATATTTACGGCAAGTCGGGCAATCGCAAGTTTCATCAATTGGCTTTTCGTCCAACTCAAATCGGGCATTCATCAAATTTAATTTTCCGTTATTTGTGTAGACGTGTGCATGGCGACCATTTCTTGCAGGCAAAACACAATCAAAAAAATCAATACCACGTTCTACTGCTTCTAGAATATTTTCTGGTGTTCCAACACCCATTAGATACGTCGGCTTATTTTGAGGTAAATATGGTACAACTTCTTCTAAAACATGGTACATTTCTTCATGAGACTCCCCTACAGCAAGCCCACCTACTGCATAACCATCTAAATCCAATTCAGAAATTCGTTTGGCATGTTCGATGCGAATATCTGGATAAATAGCACCTTGATTAATTCCAAATAACATTTGTTTTTTATTAATAGTATCATCTAGGCCATTTAGCCTTATGATCTCTTTTTTAGAACGCTCTAGCCATCGTGTAGTACGAGCAACAGATGCCTCTACATATTCTCTTTCTGCAGGAATACCAATACATTCATCAAAAGCCATTGCAATAGTAGATGCAAGATTAGATTGGATTTGCATACTTTCTTCAGGTCCCATAAATATTTTTCGCCCATCAATATGTGAATTAAAAAGCACACCTTCTTCTGTGATTTTTCTAAGAGATGTCAAAGAAAACACCTGAAACCCGCCAGAGTCGGTTAATATTGGTTTATCCCACACCATGAATTTATGTAACCCGCCCAATTGCTTCACAACTTTATCCCCTGGGCGTAGGTGCAAATGATAGGTATTAGAAAGCTCCACTTGACACTTGAGTTGTTCCAAATCCTCTGTTGAAACTGCACCCTTAATTGCTGCCAATGTTCCTACATTCATAAACACGGGAGTTTGAATTACGCCATGTGGTGTATGAAATTCACCACGTTTCGCCCTTCCGCTAGTTTTTAATAATTTATACATAATTCTCCTCGTTTCTTTTTTAGCATACGTACTCAATATAATACAGGTTTTCTATTTTTTTATCAAGCGATTTTATTTTTTAAAACAAATATGGCTGGATTTTCTTTGATTTTTACCATCTTCATGATATAATGAATAAGGAAGATAACAAGATATTTGAGGTTGTATCGTAGATTTCGCAGCACCTAATTTTTACAAATAAGTGTCATTTATCAAGCTAAAACTCAAGTAAATGATACATGCTACTCTGCCAATGACGATAGAATACTGAAAAAAATGAACGGAGTAAAAAAATGAGTATACAATTAATCGCAAGCACGACCTTTGGTCTAGAATCTGTTGTAAAACGGGAATGTCAAGACCTTGGATTTCAAAATATTCAAACCTCTGATGGTAAAGTAGAATTTACCGGAACAGAAGAAGATGTCATAAAGGCAAATTTATGGTTGCGTTGTGCCGGAAGAGTTTGGCTAAAAATGGGTAGCTTTACAGCAGTCACCTTTACAGAATTATTTGACCAAACAAAGGCATTGCCTTGGGGAGATTGGATTCCTGAGGACGGAAAATTTACAGTTGTAGGAAAATCAGTAAA
>JBKEAS010000259.1:0-1673 GCA_047972635.1 Anaerotignum sp. | reverse complement strand
TTTGTCTTTTCCTTGAAATTCAAGGTTGCTTTTCCGCTTTGCGGAAATCGTTCGCCTTTCACCTTTCGGTTCAAAGCTCACTAGCTATTGACTATGGGTTGTGTGTTTGTATTCTATTGTTCAGTTTTCAAGGATCAACCCGCTATTTTTAGCGGCGAAAACTATCTTACCAGATTGTTTTCATTCTGTCAAGGGTTTTTTAACTTTTTTCGAAAGTTTTCTTTCAAGTTAAAATGGCGGAGAAGGAGGGATTTGAACCCTCGCGCCGCGTTAACGACCTATCCGCTTTCCAGGCGAACCCCTTCAACCACTTGGGTACTTCTCCATAATATTGTCAAGTTAAAAAACAAATATTAAATTGTGTATAAACGGAGAGAGTGGGATTCGAACCCACGGCCCCTTTCGGAGTCACTAGTTTTCAAGACTAGCTCCTTAAACCACTCGGACATCTCTCCAAAAAAATAAGTTGTTCACCTTGTTGAAGAGCGAAACCTTTAATATTATATCTAAAGACATACCCTTTTGTCAAGGATTATTTTCTCAATTTTTTCTTATTTCCGCCTCATATTTATTTATAACAAGCGGTGAAATATAATATACAGCAGAATACATTTTCTGTAAACCCATTTATCCATATTTTCTATAAAAAATATTATATTATTTCTTAATTCATATATAATAATCTATTACAGAAATTTAGCTTGACATTTCTTCCTCTTAATAGACCTATCAAATAATTTAATAGTAGCCTTTGCGATATTTGAATGTTAAAATAAACTGCATCGTAAAATTTTATGAATTGGATATACTATACCTTAACCTTATCTAAATAAAGGAGGATGAAACAAATCCATGAAAACAGTAACCGAACGCTTTCTTGCCTATATAAAGCAAAACACACAATCTAAATTTGATTCAGATACATTTCCAAGCACCCCTTCACAACTTCTTTTTGCCGACTACCTCGCAAAAGAATGCGCAGAAATCGGACTATCCGATATCACAGTAGACCATCACGGCTATGTTATGGCAACTTTACCCGCAACCGTGCAAAACGCTCCCGTCATTGGCTTCATCGCCCACATGGACACTAGCCCAGATGCGAGCGGAGAAATCATCAAACCAAACATCATCGAAAACTATGATGGTAAAAACATTCCTCTAAATGAGTTATCCCTCTCTCCTGAGGAATTTCCAATTTTGCAAGATTATATTGCCCAAACCATCATCACCACCGACGGAACCACCTTGTTGGGGGCTGACGATAAAGCTGGTATTGCCGAAATCTTAACAGCCATGGACTACCTTATAAACCATCCAGAAATCTCTCACGGAAAAATCCGTATCGCTTTTACACCTGATGAAGAAATCGGTCATGGTGTTGATCATTTTGATGTAAAAAGTTTTGGTGCTGACTTTGCCTACACTGTAGATGGCGGAGAGCTTGGAGAATTGCAATATGAAAACTTCAACGCCGCTCGTGCTGTTATCGAAATAAAAGGAAGAAATGTGCATCCAGGAATGGCTAAAAACATTATGGTCAATGCGGCTTTGGTAGCAACTGATCTTGTATCTTCACTTCCAGAACAAGAGATACCTTCTAAAACCGAAGGCTACGAAGGATTTTTCCACCTTTGCTCTTTCGAGGGCAACGTGTCCTTTGCAAAACTTTC
>JBKEAS010000258.1:0-3790 GCA_047972635.1 Anaerotignum sp. | reverse complement strand
TTTGTCTTTTCCTTGAAATTCAAGGTTGCTTTTCCGCTTTGCGGAAATCGTTCGCCTTTCACCTTTCGGTTCAAAGCTCACTAGCTATTGACTATGGGTTGTGTGTTTGTATTCTATTGTTTAGTTTTCAAGGATCAATGCTTTGTGTTTGCTACCAATCTTGGTCAGCAGAAATTATTCTATCAAAGCTTTTTTGATTTGTCAAGAGCTTTTTATTTTTTTCAAAACATCTTTTTTCGGAAGATATTCTTCTCTGTCATGTCTTGTTGACAGCTATAATAGTTTATCAAATTTCTCTTAGCTTGTCAATAGTTTTCAAAAAAATAAATTCAAGATATTTGCTCATCAAATATGAAATTATATCCTCTGATCGCATATCTTTTTTCACAGTGACAGTTTTTTATTATACACCTTTTTCTTTGTTTGTCAATACTTTTTGATAGGAAATTTTAACTTCTTTAAATAATATCTATTTCCACGTGCTTTCATCTTTTTTACACAATCCTATAAATGTAATTTTCTGCATTTATTCATTCTAAAAATAAGTGTATCATCAATATACATATCTGCATAAAATAATCCAAATCCTATAAACAAATCACGCATAGCCTCAATTTTTCCATTCTTTTTTCAAGGAAGATCCTCAACACTAACTAAGACCTCATGCCATTTGTTATGCACTCACTCTAACGCCACTCTTACATCTAGAAAACCATTGTAACCTACGTTCATTCTGACACCCATTTTCTTCGTGTATGAACATTTTAGATAATACGTCCATCAAGCACAAAATAAGCAACCACACCTTAATCAAGACCTTCTAGTATTTCGCCTCTCATAAATAGTCGAATCTTTCCTCCCAAATAAATATGATCTTCTTTGACCATAATATTCACAATCCCGCCACGGTCAGATATTTGCTTTGCAATCATCACATCTTTATTTAACTTCTGCGCCCATATCGGACTTAAAAATGTGTGTGCACGCCCAGTCACTGGATCTTCTAGCACATTTAACTTAGGATAAAAGCATCTAGAAACAAAATCAAACTCCTTAGATGGTGCAGATACAATAAATCCAATTCCATCTAGTTTTGAAATCAACTCACCATCTGGTACAAAATTCTTGAGTTCCTCTTCATTTTCAATCATTACGACCATATCTCCGTCATCAAAATAGGCCTCTTTTGCCAAATTATTTGTTGCCTGCATAATCTCCTTAGTCAAAGGTATTGCTTTTATTTTTCCAGCAGGAAAATCCATAAAAAAACCGTCATTATCAGTCACAACAACCAATTCTCCGCTCAATGTGCTAAATCTCATTTCCGATACACCCTTGTCCTCAAATCGATTTAGTACAAAAGCCGTTGCCAGTGTTGCATGACCGCAAAGGTCATCTCACCTCCAGGTGTAAACCATTTCAAGTCATAACTGCCCACTCCAGTTTTCACAACAAATGCAGTTTCTGAATAATGGTTCTCTGTTGCCATTTTTTGCATCAGCTCTACATTTGGCATAACCTTGTAAGGCAGGACTGCAGCCGGATTTCCAGTAAATAATTTTTCAGCAAATGCATCCACAATATATTGCTTCATTATCGTTTTCTCCTCTTTTTCTGAACACAACTAAATATGTAATATACTTATGCCACAACTCCCTCCAAGGTCAATCCGCATATGCTTTCAAAAAAGCAAACAACTCCTATTGTCGCTTTGTTTCTCCCGAAAAACCTCTATTCGACAATTTCGTAGTGCCACCCATATTTAAAAATGTAACATTTGATCCACTTCATTATAAACATCCCGAAACAATATCTACTTCTCGCCTGCCTTTAAACTGATACGCTATCCTCCTCCCCGCTAAAGCGTATAAAAAAATCCCCTCACAATTTGTGAAGGGATTTCTGATTTATAACCAAACTTCTTATTTCGTTTTGTTTGTTTTGTTTGTCTTGTCACACTTGTTTGCACCCTGTGCGCCAGTCTCGATGCTGTACTCCTGAGCAAATTCAGTTCTATTCATACCCTTTTGTGTTTTTTCAGTCGTGCCCTTATTTGTTTTCTTGTCCATAACTATGACCTCCCTGATGCATTCATCAATAAATTTCGCGAGGATTTTCCTCGCAATCTTAGTATGGATCATCTCGTATTTTTTATACGCTTTCTTTTCTCATTTATATATCTTTTTTTGTACTTTAAATTTACATATTTTATGATTTTCTGGTAAATAAACGGATTTATCACTCCACCAATCACACCAACAATAAAAAATCCCTGTATAAATTTAGAAAGTAGCATCGCCTCCGATAATGCGCTAGATGCCTTTTTCATCTCTTCATCTAGTCTCCCCTCATAATCAAGCGTATCAATGTGCAGAATCCAATTTTCAACGTCATAATTTGCTTCTCGTTTCATGTCGTCTGCCACCAAAGATGCATAAATCATTTTTAAAATCAAAATCTGCTCCCTTTCGTCCTTGTAATCGTAGCCGTAACCAATGGCTGTTTCATAAATTCCTTTTAAAACAATTCCAAGAAAAAGAAAAATATCTGGCATGCCTACCCCAAAAGCACCAAGTCCAATTCCTTCAAACATCGTCGTGCACGTATTCATGCGTTGCCCTTTCTTGATCCCCTTCTCCATTTGTCTTAAAGACTTAGCATTAGGTTTTCTCTCCACAGACATATTATTGATAAAAAATTGAAAATTCAATTCTTCTTCATTATAAGTTTTCCCAATCACATATGTACCCTTCAAGAAAATCAACTCGAATGCCTTGTAAAACCCATCACATAATACCACAATCATTTTCTCAGGTATTTTTTCCATCACCCCTTGTTTCAATGCATTCATTCTTGTAGTCTTTTCGTTAAGGCACTTTTTTTCAATCTCTCTATAACTTTTTTCTTCTTGTAGCACTAATTTCTTCCATTCTTTATCAAGACTTCTCGCCATCAAGTTTTCCTCATCTCATATTTATGCTCGTCATTGAAAATATTCTTATCTCACCTTACAAAATATTTTACCCCAATAAAAACTATTTATCACAAAGACCGCCTAAAAAAGGCGGTCTAAACATTCAAATTTATGCTTTCCTATCGGGATTATTATTTGGTTTAAACATATTTGATAAATCAGAAGTTCCTATATTGCTCCTCATGTTTGTATCAGCTTGAACATTCTGCATACGGTAGTAATCCATAACACCTAAATTACCACTTTTCAGTGCTTGCGCTAATGCCTGTGGTACTTCTGCTTCGGCCTCTACTACTTTCGCCTTCATATGCTCCACTTCCGCCTTCATTTCCTGCTCTTTTGCAATCGCAGTTGCACGGCGTTCTTCAGCCTTAGCCTGTGCAATCTGTTTGTCAGCCTCAGCCTGCTGAATTTGAAGATGTGCACCAATGTTTCTGCCGATATCAACATCAGCAATATCAATAGAAAGAATTTCAAATGCCGTCCCATTATCCAAACCTTTTGCAAGGACAGTTCTAGAAATCAAATCAGGGTTTTCCAAAACACTTTTGTGACTTTGAGAAGAACCAACTGTCGTAACAATGCCTTCGCCAACTCTGGCAATAATCGTCTCTTCCCCTGCACCGCCGACCAATCTGGCAAGATTTGCACGAACGGTAACCTTAGCAATTACTTTCACTTCAATACCGTTAATTGCAACCGCTGAAATCCAAGGAGTTTCAATAATTTTAGGCGAAACGCTCATCTTAACTGCCTCAAATACATTACGCCCAGCCAAGTCAATCGCCGCCGCTCTTTCAAACGTAAGATCCAAAT
>JBKEAS010000241.1:0-2654 GCA_047972635.1 Anaerotignum sp. | reverse complement strand
CCCAAAGAAATATTTTTCACATCAGAAATTTCTTTTTGTTCTACCATCGTTTGATATCGCTTATTCGCATTGTCCAGTGCATCAATAAACTGCACATTTAGCTCCATGTTTTGCCTACCTGTAGACTCATAGTTTACCGCATAACGACGATATTTCTTCACACTATCATTACGCACCGAAACCTCAATGGCATGCTTATTTCCAATTTGATCTTGCAAAGAAGCCGAAAGGTTTAACGGTAAATCATCCACCACATAATCAAAATAATATATGGTTTCATTATTCTTTTTTTCTATGTCTGCCAAATATACATCTGTTAATAAAGACTTATCATTTGTCAAAAAATTACAACTGATTTGATACCCTTCTTGCAAACTTGTGTCACTCACATCATTTCCGTATACTTCATAGCTGTAATATTCTAATATTTGATCATTTGGATAATATTTTACAACTGTCTGGTTATCACTAAAAATAAAATCTCCGCTATCGTCTTTTGTGTTCCAGTCAACCGAAAAGTTACCAAAAAAACCTTTTACAGTGTTTTCCAACTCCACACGACTAACCACACCATCTTTTTCAAAAGCCGGAATTGCACGTAATCCACTATAATAATAAGGCAACACTGACCATTGTGGTAAAAATAAATTTCGCCAAATAACCGATGTCCCCGTTTTTTGCCCCGTAGAAATATAAGTCAGAGCCTCCTCATCTGTTTCCAATTTCACATAAAAATCGGCTGCAGACTGGCTCTTTTTTGTAGTATAACAAACACTCTCGTTCGTCTGAGAATTTACGAAGTATGCCTTTGTCTCTTCCCCTGGACGACGAGAAGGTATGATTGTAATGTAATCAAAATAATCTATTCGATCATCGTTTTTAATTTTTTTGTACTGGCTTAAATATTCCTCTCCAGACACCATAAAATCATACTGCAACACAATACAACGCTTCGATAAAATTTCTTTCCAATCAGCAGTAATGAAGGCAACCTGCGTTTCATTTTCTAATAAAATTTCATTTAAAACACCGCTTGCTTCTTGCAAAAGAGAACTTGTCCCCGATTGGTCTGGATAATAAACCGAAAAGGCACCTTCGCCTTCGCCCACTGCATAACGTGTGGCCAAAAGAACATCTCCATCAGTCTCCTGACCTATCAGGGTTTCGCCGTTTGTGAACATACGAAAAAAGTTATCGCTTGACGTTTCCCCAAGCCATAACTCTCCCGTTTGATAAAGCGCAGTTATAACCAAAACAACAATGACAAAATTCATAATTTTGTATAATTTCATTTGATCTCACCGCTTTTTCTATAGTTTTATTTTTCAATTGAGCCCAATAAGGCAACCATGCCTTTTAACTGGTCTTTTACTTTCTGAGATTTTCTTGAAATTTGGAAGGAATGTGTTGTCTCATCAAAACCTTCGCAACTAGCTGTTAACTCAATATAATTTGTCCCAAGCTCCAAGGGTAATGTCATGCTAAAAATGCCCATAGATCCAACCTGTAAATCTTGGTTGTATGTATTGAGCATATTTCCGCTACCATCCTTGCGGAAAATATCTACACAAACCTCTGAAAAAGGTAAGGCTTCACCATAAATAACACGAGAACTCTGAAATGTCGGATCTTGGATGGCTTCATCAAAGACCAATCCGCTAGTAATGGAAATTGGCGCAGCATTTTTTGTTTCATCAGCAAAAATAGGCATCGGCGAAAATACACATAACATCAAAGTCATACATATAGCAAATATTCTTTTTCTCTGTATCATGCCTAAACTCACCTCCACCATTTCCATTGTAATACAATCTTAGCACGATTATACAACAAAAATATTACATTCATGTTACAGTAGACTTACAGTTTGATAACAACTTTTTTCTTTCCAAAAAAGTAGCATCACACCTCTTGTGTTGGGGGTTCTGGAGGCTCCTTTGGAAACCACATAGTCATTGTTGTTCCTTTGCCATATTCGCTCTCAGCACTCAACCACCCACCGTGACTTTCCATAATTTCCTTAGCAATTGCAAGCCCAAGACCAGTTCCGCCCATAGCACGGCTTCTTGCCTTATCCACACGATAAAAGCGTTCAAAGATACGTGGCAAGTCCTCTTTTGTAATTCCCATGCCTGTATCTTTTACAGAAATTTTGAAATACGTATCATCCTCGCTAATAGAAATTTTAATAACCGCTTTTTCTAGGCTATATTTCATCGCATTTGTGACAATATTATTGACAACTTGACTAACCCGATCTTTGTCTCCATAAATCATCACATCTTTTGCATAAGGCTGAAAACTAAATTCCTGTTTTTTCGCCTCCGCATGAATTTTATTTTGCTTCACCGTTAAAGTTAAGAACTCATTCATATCAATCTGCGTAATATCTAGCTGAACTTGATTATTGTCAAACCTAGACAATTGTAATAAATCACGAACCAAAAATGCCATTCGGTCTGCTTCGCTATCAATAATTTCCAAAAATTCCATCGCAATTTCCTTGTTGTCAATGGCACCATCTATCAAAGTCTCGGTATAGCTTTTTACCGTAGTCAAAGGCGTCCTTAATTCATGCGACACATTTGCAACAAATTCTTTACGCATATCGTCAAGCTTCTTTTGTTCTGTAACGTCTTGCAGTACCACAACGA
>JBKEAS010000239.1:0-3945 GCA_047972635.1 Anaerotignum sp. | reverse complement strand
GGGGATGTTGGTTCACCAGAAAGTGCAGTTCTTACAGGCCATAATAATTGGCCATTTTTAATCCCCAATTCGCCAACCAAAGCCATCAACCGATCATGAATTGCTGTTTCGTTCCACTCGGTCATTTCCTCTAAAACCGGAATTGCTGCTTCCAAGCTAGCTAAAGCAATGGCATCATCTGTTTTCATTTTTTTATGTGTGTATAGCTCTGTGCCATACTCTGGTAAGGCTTTGAAAAATTCAACCAATGGTGCAATATCGTTTAATGTTTCCAAACGCTTTTGCAAAAGGGCTGCAATCTTTCTTGTGTCTAAGTTTGTTTTGCCCAATGCTTCTGCAAGTTTTGGTTCTGCCAAAGCATAGAATGTTTCAAAATCCATGGCTTTCATATATTCGCCATTCATCCATGTCAATTTTTTGATATCGAAGATAGATGGCGATTTGCTAAGACCAGCAACATCAAACTTTTCTTCTAATTCTTTAAGCGTGAAAATTTCTGTATTATCAGAAGGGCTCCAACCAAGCAGAGCAATATAGTTTACAATCGCCTCTACCAAATAACCTTCTTTCACCAAATCCTCAAAGGATTTATCTCCATGGCGTTTGGATAGTTTGTGTTGTGCATCACGCATAACAGCTGGCAAATGCACATATACAGGGGCTTCCCAGCCAAAGGCTTGATACAACAAGCTATATTTTGGCGTAGAAGATAGGTATTCACTCCCTCTTACAACGTGGGTAATTTTCATCAAATGATCGTCAACTACATTTGCAAAGTTGTAAGTCGGAAATCCATCTGCCTTCATCAGGATTTGATCATCAAGTTCTTTGTTTTCCACCGAAATTTCACCATAAACCACATCATGAAAAGAGGTTGTTCCAGTCTCTGGCATTTTTTGGCGGATAACAAAAGGTTCGCCCGCTTCAAGTTTTGCCAAAATTTCTTTCTGATCCATATGGAAACAATGGCGATCATACTTTGCAAAAGCTGTACCCTCATCATTGCTTTATTTTAACGACTCTAATCTCTCCTTGGTACAAAAACAGTAATATGCCTCGCCTTTTTCAACCAATTCCTTGGCAAAATCCATGTAAATGCCCATTCTTTCGCTTTGCACATAAGGGCCATATTCCCCACCAATATCGGGGCCTTCATCATGGTGTAAGCCTGTCATTTTCATTGTATTATAAATGATTTGTGTTGCACCTTCTACCAAACGCTCTTGGTCGGTATCTTCAATGCGCAAAATAAATTTTCCACCCTCGCTTTTTGCAATCAAATATTCATATAATGCTGTACGCAAGTTACCAATGTGCATATATCCCGTTGGGCTAGGTGCAAACCTTGTTCTAATCTCCATGATCAATACTTCCTTTCACCAGAAAAAATTCAATCAAACCAAATTCACTCATTCTAGTTTATACATAAACCTGTCTGCTGTAAAGCCCTTTTTTGTTGCCTTTATCGAATAATCCAAGTAATATCATTATATATTTTCTAGACAAAAGGAGTAAAACACATCTGTCTAAATATCATAAAAAACTTGTACCAAACTTCCATAAGCTCTTATTCTTATTCTTTATCTTTATCCCCTTTACCCTTGTCATATTACACACCTCATTTTCGATACCTTATCTATACATTTTTTATTGCACCAAAATGATTTTTAACCTTTTCTTTGCAAATTCGGCTTGAAATTCCATATTTTAGGCAAAATCTAGCAGATTTCATTGATATTTTTAAATATCCATGCTACACTACTAATTGCAAAATGAAACCAAATCATACGATAGAGAGAAGGGATCTTACTTGGAACTAGATCAAAGAAATATACGTAAACTAAAAAGTTTGATTGTGTTTACCATTTTAGTTTTAATCGGTGTATACCGTTTTGATGTTGTAGTTAGTTCTATTTTATTTATCTTAAACGTGTTTACACCTTTGATACTTGGCTGTGCCATCGCTTTTATTTTAAACGTACCCATGGTGTGGATACAAAAAATGCTTTTTTCTAGCTTTATGGAACATCCGTCGGAAAAGAAAGGCAAACGCTTAGCAAAAATGGCAGCACCTTTAAGCTTATTGCTTTCTATCCTTTTTGTATGTACCATTATAATTATTGTAATCAGCGTTGTTTTACCTCAATTGGCTATTACAATTGCAGACTTAACACAAACATTGCCTAATAAAATCCCACCTTTATTTGATAAAGTGGAACACCTCGTTTCCAGCAATCCTCAAGTTTCTTCTTGGATAGGAACACTAGAGATCAACTGGGAAAAACTTATGCTTAATATGGTAAACTTCTTCAAATCCGGTGCAAGTACCCTACTTGGTTCAACCTTAGTCCTTGCTATGGGTATTTTAAGTGCCTTTACAACCTTTTTCATCGGATTCGTATTTGCTTGTTATATTCTTTTACAAAAGAAAACATTAGGTAGACAAATGCGTCAATTGCTCTATGCATTCTTACCCGAAAAGGCAGCAAAGAAAGTGATTGATGTTACAAGCCTAACACATATGACTTTTACAAACTTCCTCACAGGCCAGTGCCTTGAAGCGGTTATTTTAGGTACCATGTTCTTTATCACAATGTCAATCTTTAAATTCCCTTATGCACTTTTGGTAGGCGTATTAATCTCTTTTACAGCCCTAATCCCAATCTTTGGTGCATTTATCGGTTGCGTTGTTGGCACCTTCTTAATTTTAACAGTAAACCCTCCACAGGCGTTTGCATTTATCATTTTATTCTTGATCTTGCAACAGACTGAGGGTAACTTTATCTACCCTTATGTGGTTGGCGGTTCCGTAGGATTACCTTCCATTTGGGTTTTGGCTGCTGTTACCATTGGTGGTAGTTTATTTGGCATCTTGGGTATGTTGCTCTTTATTCCAATTGCTTCTGTAGTCTATACTTTACTACGCGAAGCTACCACTGCTCGTCTAGAGAAAAAACAACTAAGCATTACCTAGTCAAATATTTTTCTGCTTCGCATAAAAACTGAACCAATCTCTGGTTTGGTCGGCAGTTTTCTTTCCGGTCTACTCTTGGCATGCCAATCGCGCTAACAAAAATGTCATCATCCAAGCTTGGATGATGACATTTTTTTCTTACTGTGTTTCTTGTTCAGTTAAGTATTTACATATTGCATCATAATATGCTTGCGCCGATTTTTGGCAACCTTCTTCCGTAGCAAATTCCGCCACATCCTGTTCATTTGTAACGAAGCATTGCTCAACCAAAACCGTTGGACAACTCATGTTTTTCAACATACCAAATGTATCGTAGTCATACACCGTTGTATCCGTAGAGTCTAGAATAAGCTTTGACGTATTTCCATCTTCATCAACAACGTAATAGCCAAACCTTACCCCATCACTACCTCTAAGCCTTGCCCCGCTTTCTTGCATTGATTGCACTATGTATTGGGCAAACAACAAACTCTCGTCATGATTTTCTTTGCCCGGCGGGGACGGGTAACATTCAAACCCAAAAGCCGAAAGGTCATCGCTTGCATTGGCATGGATAGATATTACCAAATCCGGCCTTGCCCTTTGAAATAATTTATTTCGCTCTGTGACACTTTTCCCCTCGCCCACATCGCGCGAATGGACAATGCGAAAACGCCCATCCGCCTTCAAAAGCTCTGTCAACAATTCTACAGTTTTTTCTGTTAATTCCACTTCATCAATCAAGCCTTGTGCACCTATATCCACACCACCATGTCCCGCATCAAGCCCTACAACATAAGGCTTTTCATAGTGAAAATAGACTTGATAACCAACGTAGCCCGTCACAAAAAGAAGAATTGCCAGTATCAACTTTTTAAGTATCCCACCTTTTCTTTTATGACGCCGTTTTCTTGCTCTTTTCGGCGGTTCATATTCCCGCCAATTTTTGCCCTTCATGGTCTATTCACTCCAATAAAAACTTAATTTAATGA
>JBKEAS010000095.1:0-13007 GCA_047972635.1 Anaerotignum sp. | reverse complement strand
CTTCAAAAAGACGAATTGTAGCACCCATTCTATTTTGAAGTTCAAACAACTTATAGCTGTTTTTTTCAAAATCTGTGGTCGTCATTCCAATATTATCTTTAAATATATCATAAGTAAAACCGCTTTTCGGATATCCCTCGTTTACAAGCTGCGCCTTCAAGGCTTCTTCCTGCTCCGAGGGGACGAGTATGGCCCCATCCGTTTCGTATTTATAGTCCACACCCATTTCCTGTAGTTTACCCATAATTTCAGTTGCTTCTTCTTGATTTAGTCCACTAAAAAGCGTTTCATACGGTTTGTTATTCAAAAACACAGCCGTACCTACCGAAAAAAGTATAACCAAACAAGCACCCACTAATATGAGCTTGCGCACTTTAGGGGTGATTTTTTGATATTGTTGTTTGACTCTTTCGAGTAATTCCTTTAATTTCACGTTCAAGATGGTACCCCTTTAACCTTCATATTATCATTTTAGATATTGGCACAGTATGTGCCAAATCAAAAACTTATAGACTAATTCTCATCAATTCATTATATGATTCCAAGGCTTTGTTTCTTAATGTAACAAGTAAGTCTACCGAAATCTGTGCCTGAGTAGCTGCAATACCCAAAGAATGTGTATCTTCACTTTCTCCCGTTGCAAATAAATATTGTTCTTTTGCCAAATCATTCTCACTTGTAACCACATTAGACACTGCTTCCGAAAAAATATTTCTAAAATCATACTGATTGTCTTGTTCCTGACCAATCGCAGATGTCTGCTGTGATGACTGAATAGGATTTAACAAATTTATCGCTGAAAATTCCATCTAAACATACCTCCAAAAAAATAATTATTTACCAACCTCAAGCCCCTTTGTTGCCATCGCCTTTAACGCATTAAATGCCGTAACATTGGCATCATATGCTCTTGAAGCTTCCATACTATCAATTGTTTCTTTCAAAAGATCCACATTTGGCATCAAAACATACCCTCTTTCATCCGCATCGGGATGAGTCGGGTCATACACAGATTTATAATCACTTTCATCTTCGATAATCTCACGCACAATAACACCCTGTTGGTCTGCATATTTGCTTGTCGCCTTCGAATTAAAAATCTCTTTAAAGTTTGTTTTTTCTTCCGTCTCAAAAACCACCATACGTCTTCTGTATGGTTCACCAGCCTCTGTTCTTGTTGTGTTTACGTTCGCTATATTCTCCGAAGTAATATCAAGTCTTGCACGCTGAGCTGTCAATCCTGATGCACTAATATTCATCGCATTCAAAAAAGCCATACTTGTCCCTCCAACTTATCTATATCGCCTTACTTAATCACGCTACGAAGTCTATTAAATTCATAGTTTATGTTTTCAATTGTCATTTGATACTGAATTTGAGCGCTCGCAAGCTCTACCTGTTCTACGTCCATATTCACATTATTCTCATCCAAACGGGTAGTTTTGTCTTCTTTGGTTTCAATTCTGATAGATGCATCCTCTATTCCAGATCTTATATTTGATGCAGCAAAATTGTCGTAAGAATTTAATTGGTTTTTTAACTCTTCTTGAAAAGTTACATATTGTGCCTTATAACCCGGTGTAGACACATTTGCTATATTGTTTGACGTCACCTGTTGTTTTTGCCATAAATAATCGGCCATTTTTTGAGACATAAATACTGCATTGTTAAACAAAACACACACCTCTTCCTAACCTGGTTCTATCTATCATTTATATAGATAAACCCCTAAAATATCAACATTTGTAGTCCGCATAAATCCTTTTTGCAAATTACAAACAACTCTTTTTAATCATTGTAATCCATTACATTTTTTGCATAATTTATTCATTATGACAAATTGCTATAATCCCATTCAGTACAATTATAGTTAATCCTTTAATAAAAAGCAACATTATTCCCTTATTTTATACAGAATTAATTTAATTTAATCTTAATACAGGATATCATTTTTGAAAAAATTTGCAACCTCGCACACCCTCACATCGTCCAAATCCAATAAACATTATTATCATTTGCATTTTAAGATAAATTATTTAATGGATCAACAATATTATTTTCACTTGTTTTCTATAAATTCCTAAATTATCATAAACAATTCTTCCTTGTGGCTGCCAAATCGTTGCATGGTTTATCAAAAATCCCCTTTAAATAGTCTAAGCCCAATATAGAGCAGAAAAAGAGGCTTCCCTAAGGAATCCTCTTTTTCAAGCCTTATGATCACTTCATAAACACTTTGATTTATTTCTGAAATACATCAACTTTATCCAATCTTTCCCAAGGAAGATCCAAATCAGTGCGTCCAAAATGCCCATAAGCTGCCACTTGTTTATAAATGGGTCTTCTCAAGTCAAAGTTTTTAATAATTGCAGCTGGACGCAAATCAAAATTCTTTTGCACTAAGTCAGTGATTGCATCGTCTGAAATTTCACCAGTTCCAAAAGTATTTACCAAAATAGACACAGGCTTCGCAACACCAATTGCATATGCTAACTGCACTTCGCATTTTTTTGCAACTCCACTTGCAACGATATTTTTTGCAACGTGTCTTGCAGCGTAACAAGCGGAACGGTCTACCTTTGTAGGATCCTTCCCACTAAACGCACCACCACCATGGGCAGCGTAACCACCATAAGTATCTACAATGATCTTTCTACCTGTTAAACCACTATCCCCCATAGGTCCGCCGATTACAAAACGCCCCGTTGGGTTAATATAATATTTTGTGTTTTCGTCCAAAAGATTGGCGGGGATAACTTTTTTGATCACATGTTCAATCACATCTGCTCTGATTTGTTCATTTGTTGCATTTGGGTCATGCTGTGTGGACAATACAACCGTATCTACCCTCACTGGCTTATCATCAATATATTCCACTGTAACCTGAGATTTACCATCAGGGCGTAAATATTTCAATGTTCCATTTTTTCTAACCTCTGTCAGTCTTCTTGTCAATTTATGCGCCAAAGAGATTGGCAACGGCATAAATTCTTCTGTCTCATCACAAGCAAAACCAAACATCATGCCTTGGTCACCAGCACCAGTGTCAAATTCGCTGTCATCCTCGCCTGTTTTGTTTTCTAGTGCCTTATCAACGCCCATAGCAATATCGCTAGACTGACCATGGATAGAAGTCATTACAGCACAAGTTTCACTGTCAAAGCCATATTTTGCACGGTTATATCCAATTTCATTTAATGTATCTCTGACGATTTTTTCTACATCAACATATGCATTTGTAGTGATTTCGCCCATTACGAAAATAATACCTGTTGTTGTTGCTGTTTCACAAGCAACCCTAGCATTGGGATCCTTTGCCAATAAAGTGTCCAAAACACCATCAGAAATTTGGTCACAAATTTTATCTGGGTGCCCCTCTGTAACAGATTCTGATGTAAATAATCTTTTACTCATTTCTTTCCCTCCTATAATAGTAGATAGTATCCTTCGTAAATAGAGCACAGGGAGAGATGTTTTACAATATTGCACCACCATCTAAAACAGGCTCATACGGTACAATTAGCACAAAAAAAAGCCCTACAGGGCTAAAATATACATTCTCATCTTCCGTTTGAATAAAACGGGGGAATTGGCACCGATGCGTAAAAACGCCGGTTGCTGGGTGTCACAGGGCCCTGTCCCTCAACCACTCTTGATAAGTTCTCTATTTACTTTCGATGAATTATACCATCCTTTTAACCATTCGTCAATATTTTTTCAAAACACAAATAAAATTTTATAAATATGGCTTTAACTGCATTTTCCATGCTTCAACAAGATTTTCCAGTCTCCATTTGGCATTGGCAGGGCTGGTTGAAGGCAAAAGCACCATTTCAATTTCTGTTTCTTTTTGCTGATATTTTTGGTACAAACGAAACGCAGTACCCCCATTGCCAAAAATAGGTATCTTGCCTGTTACTTCCAATATTTCATTAAAATTGGCAGGGGCAACATTTCGAATAGAGCTATCACTACTACCCTGTATATCGCAACTTTCTATGACATCATAAATTGCAATTCCATGTAATAACAAAAAATTCTTTTTTTCTTCAATACTTTGCGGCACACAATCGCAACCCACAACTTCCGCCAAAACCTTCCAAAAACGATTTTGCGGATGTCCATAATAAAACTGATTTTGTCGTGATTTTACCGAAGGTGCTGTGCCCAAAATCAACACCTTGCTCTTTTCGTTATAAACTGGTAAAAACGTATGTGTCACCCGCTCCCAAGATAGTTCTTTCATCAAAGTCACCTACTTTGTTTTTGCAATTCTTTCCACTTTCTAAGCCATGCCTTATCTTGATCCGAAACACGAAACGACTCACAGGCTTTTTGCACAAACTTCGCCTTCACCGCATAGGATATTGTTGCAACGTCCAAATAATTTCGTACCATTTCCGGATTTTTCGCCCATGCCGTAGCCAGTAACCACGCCTGCCCCATTTCTATGTAATAAAAATCCGAATGCACTTCGTCCACCAATCTTAACACTTCTTCTAAATATGGATCCTTCAAATAGTGGCTCAAAAAAATAATCACACCTACACGCACCACCCAAGGGTTATCAGACTTTAAATATGCCTTTGTATGCTCGAAAAAAGCCACTTCATTTTTGGCAACAATCTTCTTCAAAGACCCGCAAAAAACATCGCAATGTGCCCAGTTTTCCACATATTCATTTGCATACTTGTCGCAATGAAACAAAAACTCATCAAACTCCATAGGCACCAAAGTAGCAACAAGCCCGTATAATAACCGTTCTTCATAAGTATCCTTTTCACACACCAAAAAAAAATCTTTGCCCGCTACCTTCGCAACCTCTTTTGCCTCTTTCCGCAAAATAGGTATGCGGATACCAATCACCGGCAAGGAGGAACGCAACAATTTTTCATGAAATATACGATACTTCTCGTCCTGATTTGAAATCAGATCAGTGCGAAACGCTATATAGTCCTCTTCTTTCCATTGATGTTCCATTTCACAAACATCCTCTCTTTTACTTTACAAAACGAGTAATATACTTCCAGACATTCTTATCCCATATCGACTGCTCCACTTAGTCTAACAATTCCGCAAAAAGATTACCTTTTTTTTGCAAAAACAAAAATGTCATTCTATGCTTTTTTCATGCATATTTTTTAATTCTATCCTCTATATTATAATTTGTTCATAAAATCGTTGTCAATAAGCCATTTTTTTGTTACCATAATAGAAACGTCTTCGGGGAGGGATACGATTTGAAAGTCCAAGAATCGATGGAAAATTATCTAGAAACAATTTATATGTTGGAAAAACAAACAGGTTACGTCCGATCCATTGATATTGCCACCGCCCTAGGTTTTAGTAAACCCAGTATCAGCAATGCCATGAAAAAACTAAAGGCAGAAGGCTATATTGAAATGGAAGATCGTGGCAGAATTAAATTAACACAAAAAGGCACTTCGGTTGCCCAAGATACATATGCACGTCATTGTATCATCTCTGAAATCTTAATGCACTTTGGTGTTTCAAAAGAAACTGCACTTGACGATGCTTGCCGTATGGAGCACGTCATTAGCGAAGAAAGTTTTGCTTGTATGAAAAACTTCATAGAAACAAAATTAGGGGACTAAGCCAATCATTGCTTAATCCCCTAACAAAAGCCTTCAACCTCGAGGTTTTTTTATTGAAAATAAGAATATCCGTAGAGTTTTCCACCCTCTGGTACGGCTTCATGCTTGTATTGCAACATTTCAGAAATCGTAACCAACTGGTACCCTTCTTCTAATAAATACGGCACCATTTGTTCCGTCGCCTCAGCACTGGCTTCATAAATCCCATGCATCAAAATCACTTTTCCATCCAAATCTCCTCTATTACGAACTACATTCATAATCGTCTCAGCGTTTTTACTCTTCCAATCCAACGTATCTACAGACCACGTTATCATAGCCAATGGCATATTTTCCTGCACAAATGCATTGCAGTTGCCATAAGGAGGGCGAAATAAGGTAGGCTCGAAATCTGCTGCATTGCGAAATGCCTCAGCAGTCATCTTTATATCTTGTTCAATCATATCAGCCGAAAGGGTATTAAAATTCTTATGAGAATAGGAGTGACTTCCCACTTCACAGCCCAAGGCTAACTCTCTCTTAAGCGTTTCGGGGTGTGCCTCTACTAGTGCCCCCAAATCAAAAAATGTCGCCACAGCATTGTATTGCTCTAGCGTGTCTAAAATACGCTCCGTATGTATTGGGCTTGGCCCATCGTCAAAGGTCAGTGCAACCATCGGTTTACTGGGATCTATTTCTCGTTTTGGCTTTTCCGTAGGTTCAACCACAACAACTTCTTCTTTCTCTGGCACAGGTGGTGCTTCAACCCCAATTCCATTTAGCATCCCTGGTAACGCCTCATACGGAATGAACACGTCAACCACACCAACCCCACCCGGAAAAATATCATATTGATCAAAATAAAAAAGTACACCCTCGCCGTTTAACGCAAACCGCTCAAAACGACCTGCCTCAGGTGCCAATGTGGTTTTGTAATCACCAAAAATTTTATTTTTATATTGCTCCTCCGCCTCAAAATACGCAATGGTATAAGCCGAAGCTGTCTCTAAAAATCTTTCTTCTCGTAAATCATCTTCTGCAATACGCTCTGCCGTATTAACGTCGAAATGATAAATATATACCTTCTCTATCGGCATACGATCTTGCCCAAGCTCTTGGGTTTCATGAAACACAACACAAGCCTGATCATCGCTAACCAAATACATCTCATACTCTAAATATAAAAATTTTTCACAATCCGTTTGGGATGAGTTCTTTTTATTCATTCCCTCCTCAAGGGAATATTTTTCGATAAATTCCGCCTTTTTGCCTGCTACAAATTCTAAAATTTGGGCATTGATCTCCTCATTTGACGTCTGCGGATACTCCAATACAAACGCAAACGGTGCCACATACTCGATGCTAGACTCTGCCTCAAAGGTAAATTCCACCTTTTCTATATCTGTCACTTCTTGTGTCTTTTCTGCTTCTGTTGGTTCCACCTCGGTCGTTTGCAACAAAAGTGGCTCAGCCGCCACCGCAATCGTGTTGTTTTGTCCACAGCCACAAAGACCCAACATAAACACGCATGCCAAAATACAACAAATCCATTTCCTTCTACTCATCCTTTATCTCCTATCTCAAACCTATCTCCAACAGGGATGAATATAACGCCCCTTTTCTTTTGTTTTATTGCCATATTGAATGGCCTCTTGCGGACATCGGTTGATACAAGCCAAACACATATTACAATTTTTCTTTGTCCACCTCGGTTGTCCATCTTCCAATCGAATGCACCCATCGGTGCATACTCTTTCACAAAGACCACATGAGTTACACTTAGAAGTAGCAATAAACGGTTTTGTTTTCATTCCGCCAAGCTGAAAAAGCGGATTAACCACAAAAGTGAATATCCTGGCGCCCTTTCCTTTTTTGACACGGAAAAACCCTTGTTTACTCTCTTTCACCGACAAAGCAATCCACTTCATGGTTACATTTGCCGCCTTTAAAACCTCTGCTTGTTCTTCTAAAGACATTACCTTAAACATCACAATATAATTATCAGGCATAATAACAGAATACCCACTATCTAATGTCATTCCATTTTTCTTTAAAACATTTTTAAAACTCTGCATTCCGTTACCTGCAGACCCACCACAAGTGCACACACCAAAAATGTATGGCTGTTTTTGACTATGCAAACAAAGTTGATTTACAAAATTTAAAACCGCTTTTGGCGGTGCCCAAGCATAGATAGGGAAAACAAATCCCACCTTCTCGTCTTTCGCTAAAAAATACTCCGTTTCGTTATTTCGTAACGCCTGTGCCATATCCACAACCTTATCGCCAAGCTTCTCTGCCAAAAAACAAGCCGTAGCATAAGAATTTCCTGTTCCACTAAAATAAAATATCATGTTTGCCTCATCCTTTTTTCAATAAGCCTATTTTATAATTTTATCATGTTTTTTTTAGTAAAACTTGAAGTTTTTATTAATTTTTGTAACATTTCCCTGACAATTTTACGAAAACCATGTCAATAAATTGTTTTTCTTATCTTTCTGTGCTACACTTTTCAAAATAAAATGCAAAAGGAGACAGCCCTATGTTTGAAAAAGCACTCATACTTGCCACAAAGGCCCATATGGGACAATTAGATAAAGGAGGCTACCCCTATATTCTTCACCCAATACGGGTGATGCTAGGATGTAAGCATATGAATGAAAAAACAGTGGCCATCCTACATGATACATTAGAGGACTCCACATTAACTGCACAAGATCTCTTGAATAAGGGTTTTCCCCCATTGATTGTAGAAGCTGTGGTTTGCCTTACCCGTGATAAAAACGAGGATTATTTGGAACATATCCATAAAGTTGCAAAAAATCCATTGGCAACAGCCGTAAAGCTTTCTGACTTAGCCGATAATATGGACCTATCCCGTCTACCAGGCTTAACCCCAAAAGATTTTCAAAGACTAGAAAGATATCTGCGTGCCAAACTAATTTTAGAAGCTGCACAACAAGAACACAATAAAAAAACGACTTCTATTTAAAAAGTCGTTTTTTTATTATATTATTTATGCCAATACGTCAGAAGATACATACAACACGCCGTCTACTAAAGTAGCTGCCATATCTGCAACCATTTCTTTCCCATCAACAACATATTTCGCTGTACCAACTGTAATTTCCATTGTCACTTCTTCATTTTCAACTAAGATCGGTTTTGCTTTTCCTTGCCATTTTACATCATAACCCATACCTTCTGCTGTATCACGTAAAGAAACAAGTTCTGTTTTTTCTTCAACAACTGCCTCTTCTTCCAAAATCAAAACAAAAGAAGGCGTTGTCTGTGCAGGCAAGCTTCTTGTTGTAATATCATAAAATACAACTGCATTTTTATTCTGAATATCGCTTGCTGTAAACGCTTTTTTTGTACCCAATGTGCTCTGGATTTTTGTATCTTCTCCTATATTAAGCACGAGGTTATCATTTTGGCTAAAAAGTTTTTCGTCAAAAGTTCCTACAACAAAGCTACCTTTGTCTGCATTTGCTACAATTGCAGTTACATCTGCCAAGTAAGGAGGCATACTCATACCCATAGGGCTGTTTTCTGCATAAACAACAGAAACTTCCATGCCTTCTGTCAACTGATCCGCTGTAATAAGGCTACCTGTTGCTCTATCTGCGATAACTGTATCAGCAGATACCAAAAATCTCAAACCACCAGCTTCGTTTTCAATCAAAACTTGGTAAGCACCATCTTCTGTTTTTGTTACAGTTGTAACTTTACCATTCTGCGTTGTATATACATCTGCTTTCAGTTCTTCTGCTGTAGTTGTTAAGTCTGCTTTAATCACACGAATATCCTCAGCTTCTTGTCCCTGTGCAAAAGCCATTGTACCACCAACCATCGAAAACACCATACCCATTGCCATTGCTCTAGTCACATATTTTTTCATAATTTTATCCTCCTTGTAATCTCATAAATTTCCCTTTACACTTTCATACTAATCAGACGTGGATACATTAAAAAAGTTCCAATAAATAGAAAAAATAAAAAAACTTTTTTCTCACTTATATTGTCCCCCAAAATGACAAATATAGAAATGCCAACATTTTTTGAATGTATCATATTTCTTCTGTCATATTTACTTCCTTAATAAAGTTGAGCTTGTTTTAAATTTTTTTAAAATTGATGAAATAATTTCCCACCCCTAAAACAAAATAAATGATTTGCTTTTATAAAATGCAATAACACTATAGCCTCAAAAGAATAAGAAGTAAATAATACGCTCTCCCAAAATATAGAAAAAAATGGTTATTGACATTATTCAATAATAAAGTTAAACTCAAAATAATTATATTTGCTCATGAAACGGAGGTAATCCACAAATGAAGGAAAAATTTAATATAACAGGAATGACTTGCTCTGCTTGTTCTGCCCACGTTGAAAAAAGCGTGGCAAAACTAAACGGGGTAGAGTCTGTAAATGTAAATTTATTGCAAAACTCCATGCTTGTCACATTTGATATAGAAATTGTAGACACAAATGCCATCATACAAGCAGTAAAGCAAGGCGGCTATGGCGCTTCCTTGCATAGCGGAAACCAAACTGTAACAACAGAACAAAATATAGCTACCGACGAGAGCAAAGAAATGAAATCTAGACTCATTTCATCTTTTTGCTTTTTGGTTCCCCTATTTTATATTGCTATGGGGCATATGTTAGGTGCACCGTTGCCTTCCATTATTCTTGGGGAAGAAAATACCTTGATTTTTGCCTTAACACAGCTCTTTTTAACACTTCCCATACTCATCATAAACAGAAAATACTTTACCGTAGGCTTTCGGGCACTCCTAAACCGCACGCCAAATATGGACTCGCTCATCGCCCTAGGCTCGGCGGCATCGGTTCTTTATAGCATTTTTGCTATTTTCGCCATGGCATATTTCATGGGACGTGGCGACCTTATGTCCGCCCATCATTATAGTAAGGAGCTTTATTTTGAATCTGCTGCCATCATCCTTACCTTAATCACCTTGGGTAAATATATGGAAACACGTTCCAAAGGAAAAACCTCAGAAGCAATCAGTAAGCTTATGAACCTAGCACCAAAAACGGCAACCATATTAAAAGATGGTCTGGAAATAGAAGTACCCATCGAAGAAGTCCTAGAAGGCGATACCATCATCGTTCGCCCTGGACATAGCATCCCCGTTGATGGCACAATCTTAGAAGGATTTTCCGCCATCGACGAAAGTGCAATTACCGGCGAAAGTATGCCGGTAGAAAAACAAGCAGGCGATATGGTTATTGGCGCCACCATCAATAAAAGTGGTTTTTTCAAAATGAAAGCAACACGTGTAGGTACGAACACCACCCTCGCACAAATCATTAACCTTGTAGAAGAAGCTACTTCTTCCAAAGCACCCATTGCCAAGTTGGCAGACCGTGTGAGTGGCGTATTTGTGCCTATTGTAATCTGCATTTCCATTCTCTCCGCTCTGATATGGTTCTTTGCCGGGCAAACCTTTGCCTTTTCGCTCTCTATTGGCATTGCTGTTTTGGTTATTTCATGCCCTTGTGCCTTAGGCTTAGCAACGCCCACTGCCATTATGGTAGGAACAGGTAAGGGTGCAGAAAATGGAATTTTGATCAAATCCGCAGAGAGCTTGGAAATTGCACATAAGCTCGATACCATCGTTTTAGACAAAACAGGTACTCTAACAGAAGGAAAACCCAAAGTTACAGATATCTTTCTTGCCAATGGTGTCCTAAAAAATCCATTTTTACGCTTGGTTGCCTCCTTGGAAAGCCTGTCTGAACACCCCTTAGGAGAAGCTGTCGTTGCTTACGCAAAAGAAAATAATATTTCACTTTTGTCTGCAAAAAATTTGCTGGCAACCCCTGGACAAGGTATCGAAGCCGAAATCGAAGGCAAACAAATTTGTGGCGGAAATTTAAAAATGATGCTCGCAAAAAATATCTCCCTTGGAGAATATGAACAAATCGGGGAAACACTTGCAAATGAAGGCAAGACTCCCTTATACTTTGCAGATGGCGACAAATTACTTGGCATTTTGGCACTTGCCGATAGTCTAAAAGAAAGTAGCAAGGACGCCATTGATGCCCTCAAACGCATGGGTATTCATGTCGTGATGCTCACAGGTGATAACCAAAAAACAGCAGATGCCATCGCAAAAAAGCTGGGTATCCATGCCATCGCCGACGTTTTGCCACAGGATAAGGAACAAGAAATTCGTCGTCTACAAGAGCTAGGTCAAAAAGTAGCTATGGTGGGAGATGGCATCAACGATGCACCAGCTCTGACCCGTGCGGATGTAGGTATTGCCATCGGGGCAGGCACAGATGTTGCACTGGAATCAGCCGATATTGTGTTAATGAAAAATAACGTAACCGATGTGGTAACTGCGATACAACTAAGCCATGCCACTGTACGCAATATCAAGCAAAACTTGTTTTGGGCATTTTTCTATAACATATTGGGTATCCCTCTGGCAGCAGGCGTTTTTTATCATTCCTTTGGGTTAAAGTTAAACCCTATGTTTGCCGCAGCGGCCATGAGCTTTAGCTCCGTCTTTGTTGTAGGCAATGCACTACGCCTAAGATTATTTCAGCCACAGCAATTTCATTCAGTTACAACCACAAATCCTATCACACAAGAACAAAAGGAGGACTTAACAATGAAAAAAGTATTAATCATCGAAGGGATGACCTGCGGGCATTGCACTGGTAGAGTGGAAAAAGCATTGAATGCACTAGATGGTGTTCAAGCCATTCTAAATTTAGAAGAAAAAAGTGCAACGCTTACACTAAGCAACGAAGTGAGCGATGAAACATTAATCAATGCCGTTACAGATGCCGGCTATGAAGTAGTAGACATTCATTCTTAAAACAAAAAACCGTAGTATAGGTAAGCTTCTCCTATGCTACGGTTTTTTACTTGTTATATTTATCTTATTCTGCCTGTTGCTTCAAATAGTTCTGTAAAAGATCTTCCATCTCTTTAAAACTAACTGTGTAATTCAACTTGCCCCTAAGTTCAGCAACTCCGGGAAGTCCCTTCATATACCATGCCATGTGTTTTCGCATTTCTCGAATACCGATATAATCTCCTTTGTATTCAATCAACATCTGCGCGTGCCGAAGTGCCTTTTCCACCCTTTGGGTTGCAGTTGGCTCTGGCAACAGTTCTCCTGTTTCCAAGTAATGCAAAATTCTTTTAAAAATCCAGGGGTTCCCCTGTGCACCACGTCCGACCATGATTGCGTCACAACCTGTGTGTTCAAATAGGCTCTTGGCATCTTCTGGGCTAAATACATCCCCATTCCCAATCACAGGGATAGAGACTGCCTCTTTTACCTGGCGGATAATATCCCAGTCTGCCTTTCCGCTATAATACTGTTCTCTTGTCCTTCCATGCACTGCCACAGCCGCCGCACCATTTGC